>NZ_AEXQ01000078.1:0-29139 GCF_000191865.1 Turicibacter sp. HGF1 | reverse complement strand
CAGATATAAAAAAAGTGGCAACAATTGAAGATATTAAATATTATATGACCTATTTTGGGCTAAATCCAGATGATAAGCGTAAGGTTAAAGTATATTCCTTAGGAATGCTTCAAAAATTATCATTAGTTCAAGCTTTTATGGAAAGTCCAGATGTTTTATTACTAGATGAACCTACAAATGCACTAGATGAAGAATATATTCAAAAATTTCAAAAATTAATTATTAAATGTAGGGAAGAGAAAAAAATAATTATTATTTCTACTCATGATAAATTTTTATTAGATAAGATTGCAGATGAGCAAATTCTTATTAGAGAAGGTATACTGTATCCATCTGAGATCGAAGGGAACTAGATTTAAATGTAACAATCAAATTTATAAACATATATTATTTCCTTGAATCATTACTCAGGAGGTAATATACATGTCGAATGTCGCAAAACGTATTAATATCGTATCAATTAAAATGGTAAAGGAGTCTAGCTTCCTTTATCAAACACGTACGATTTCATCCCCTAATGATGCCTATGAGATGATTCGGGAGCAACTTGAAGGATTAGATCGGGAGCAATTCATGATTGCTTGTTTGAATACAAAAAATGAACCGACTAATATCACAGTGGTATCAGTAGGTTCATTAAATAAAGCGATTGTTCATCCAAGGGAAGTCTTTAAAACAGCCATTCTATCGAATGCAGCGAGTATTATCGCATTTCATAATCATCCATCAGGAGAAACAACGCCATCTGATCAAGATATTCAATTAACCCATCGTTTAGTTGAAGCAGGTGAATTATTAGGAATCAAATTACTGGACCATCTCATTATAGGGGATGGTTCTTTTATGTCATTAAAAGAAAAAGGTTATTTATAAGGAGCTAAGTGATGATTAAAGTCGCTTAGCTCTTTTCTTATGTTGTAAATAATAGAAGGAGGAGATGCTTATGGGTCAGAAAGTAAGAGTCTGTATAACGGAGACATTACAGCGAGTGATTGAGGTTGAGATTGATAAAATTGAAGATCCAATCGAATATGCAAGAGAACAATATTTCAGTGAAGAAATTATCCTAGACTCATCAGATTTAGTTGATACTGAATTTGAGATTTGTGGATGATAAAACTCAAAAAACACTAGATAGACCATCAATCTATCTAGTGTTTTTTATTTATTAGAGAGGAGCAATAACAGATGTTACAATTAGTACCATTACAAGAATGTGGAGAAGTGACTACTACAAATGAAGATAAATTAGGGATCATGAGGATAGACTGGTTCAATGGGAGAATAAGCAATCAATGGTTTCCTAGTGATAGTTTTCATATTCTATGTGAGGAGAATAAAATAAGCATTCCTTTATTACAAGAAGAAATTAATCAGATTATGTTCGAGCAATTGAAGGATTTTTCATCAGTCATCGATTTATGTAGAGGGGATTCATATCAACATGAAGGTATCTTCTATATGCAAGGAAAAGAGGTGAACTACTACGTCAGATTAATACCAGTTAGGGATGCTTATAGTGGAATTATGGTTTACCTATAAGGAGATGCTGATAGAAATAAATTAAAGTTAATTGTAAGAGTATCCCTATATTATATAGAAAGGACGTTGATAAGAATGTCAGTGATTGATAGAAGAGGAAGTATACGATCCGAAGCAGTATACAATGAAGACTATACCCATCGTTATATTTTGAGAAAGGAGTGGGATAAGGAAAAGAAGAAGGCTGTTGTCATTATGATCCAACCCAATACTAATGATCCATTTGAGCTTGACCTTACGACAGTGCGAGTCATTAATAACCTCAATCGCATTGGGTATGGATATGTTGATTTGGTAAACATCTATTCAGTAGTTACTAAGAAGTTATATTTAAAAGGTTATGATGAAGATCTAGTTAGGGAAGAAAATGATGGTTACATCCTACGTGCTTGTACAAAAACAGATACAGTTATTTTAGCATGGGGAAGTGTTGAAGAAACGTCACCTAAAATAGCAGATCGTATTCAAGAATTAATGACTAAATTAGAGCCATTTAAAGATAAGATGTACATCATATGCGATAGTCAAACTACTGCTGCTAGACACCCACTAGCACCATCAGTTGCGAGTCATTGGAACTTAGTCAAGGTATTTAATTCAAAACAGTAAGCAGTGTATTTTCAATTGAAAACAATTAATGACAATTAAGAATAGTTGAAAGCTCCCTCATTAAGAGGGGGCTTTCGCTATTAGGAGGCTATAAATGTGGAAATATTAAATGTTAAACAATTACAGCAATTAACAAATACTGATTTAGAAGTTAGTAAAAGAGCATCCAAGGTGCTTGAGATATTAGATAGTGAGTATGGAATAGATAGAAAGCTATCAGATAATGGTGGATATGTATTAGTGGTACAAGACAATAATCAAGATGATATTAAAAAGCTAAATGAGTTTCTTGATTTATATGGTAAATGTATCGTGGAATACTTTGAAACATTTACAGGTGATGATTCTCGAACGTACTGTGAATTGCTAATGTTATTATCAAATGACTACGGAGTAACGCTTTATATGCCCCAAGAGTTGTTTAAGAAATATGAAAGTAATTTTAGATGGGATTAATTCGATAGAAAGGGATGATACGTATGAAGTTATTTAAAGTGATTGGTTTTGTTATTAGTGTGGTATTTAGAAGTTTCTTATTTACAAGATCTCACATGGGAGGGACTTATTAGTGATTGCAATTATTCAGATTATTTGTTTGGTTCTTCAACTTGTTGCTTCAGGGTTGAGTGATACGGAGGCAATTGATTCAGCAGCTAAGCAATTTGGCTTAGATCCGAATGAAGTGAGAAAGTACTTATAGTATAGAAAGAAGGTTTAAAATGAATCGTTATATAACAGCAGGTGTAAGTGAACGTATCCCGTTAGATGTACAAATATTATGCTGGAATGCTTATGAGCAAACGAAATTGAACGGAGCATATGATTATTTGCAGGTATTTAAGTTAACTGAAATGAAAGAGGATGGTGGCGGATTTAACTGTGTTCTGACTCATGACACAGAGGAGCCAGAGTATCATATGAGTTATAAATTAAGGTTAGATGGTGGTGGAATAAGTGAGAAGTTCTACATTATTGATAGTGTGGAGTATGAGATGATGTTGCTGGCTGAGGAGTATTAGTAAGAAGTGAAGTCTGTTTAGTAAAATCCCCTCTTAACTCTGGTCAATTGGAAACTGGAGTTAAGAGGGGATTTTAAAAAAATCAACATATATTGTGTTCGTTTTGGGTTAAATGTAAATAGGGCACTTGGGGCAGGAAAATAATTGGGGAATAGAGGAATTTAAAAGCTATACTTTTAGAATATGAGTGTTTTTTTTATTAAGAAATGCTCCAAGCGCCCTGTAAAAGAAATAAGTTAGACATTGATAAAAGTGTAAAGTAGATACTTTACACTGTTTCAATACTAATTTTTTCTGGATTATATAGCTTTTTATAGAAATAGATTTTAATATCTGTTAGATCTTTGTTTGTTACTTCAAATTTACAGTTGTATAAAAATTCAAATATTACGATTGCATTCTTCTTATTAGTAAGTGTGTATTCAATTCCTTTATCTGTGTACTCTGTTTTATAAAAAAGATTAGAATATTCATTCTTTGTCAGTATTAAGTATCGTTCTATCAAGTTATTTATACATATTAAATAATTCCTTTCCTCAGGTGTTGAGTTAGGATACTGAAGGATTATTTTATAAAAAGTTATTTCTGGTAGATGATCAAATTTAGGTTTTATTTCAAGAGTAGTAGTTGTTGTGATTGGTTTATAAAGTTTTACTTTTTTTAGAAGTTGGTTTAACTCTTTCATGATTAATCTTAAATCTTTAACAATATCTAACTGATAATATCTAACCTTAGGATCACCACTACCGTATGGTTTTAAACCTATTGCATTTAAATCGTTACTCAGTGTTCTTGCTTTTTTATCTGTAATTTTTGCATAATACCCTTCTATCATTGACTTAGTAACATTTTGATTAGCATTTAATTGTGTGAAGTAGAAATCAATTAATGCATCATAACGTTCTTCCTTTTCTTTTCTTTTTTTTGTCTGTTTTGTATGCATAATCCACCTCTGAAATAAATATTTTAAAAAAATGAGAAAAAAATTAAAAAAGTTCTTGACTTGCGAATTTGTGGCTTTAAAAAAACGTGTGAAGCCTTTTAAGGCCGACAGGCTCCGGTTAGGGTTTGTAAAATTTTTACTTGAAATATTTTAATACAAATTAGACGTTATTTGCAATAAAAAGTATACAAAAAGATGATTATTTTTGAAAATTCGCAAAAAAGAAATGCGTAATTGATTTAGTATAATTTAACTGTAATCAAGTTGATGCAAGAAATTCTGTTGGGAAGTGAGGCTAATTATTAAGGATTAAAACAACTAACTGATGGAAACTCAAGTATTAACTAATGGTTAAATTGTTCTTTGAAAACTGAATGACAAAAACCACTAAGGAGATGATGTCAATGGAGGAGTTTTTTAAACTTCAACAGACCGTTAAGTTTAAGAAAATGGGAGAACAGTTAATACCGAGTTTTAAAGATGAAGAGCGATCAAGTTTAACCGATGAGGAACTTGATAACTTTGCGGTAATTACAAAATATGCGCAGTCAGTTAAAGCTTATATTGATAGGCCGCCTCTTAACTATTCCAAAATTATTGGGGTAGATATCGAAACAACTGGATTAGATTTTCTGGAAGATAGCATCCGGTTAATTGCTGTTTATAGTGAGGATTTTGAATATGTAGGTGAAGATTTAGAAGCGGTTAAAACGCTACTAACTGATCCTAGTGTGTTAAAAGTCTTTCACCACTCGCAATTCGATGTTTGTTTTTTAAAGAAAGCGGGAATTGATGTTTGTACGTTTACTGATACATTCATCATGAACCAAATTCTAAATAACCTACCAGTGTTTGATTCGTTAAGTCGTTTAGCAAAGGTTTATCTGGGTAAGAGCTTAGATAAGTCATTACAGCATGCCGACAATTGGCAGAGTGATCTTACACAAGAACATTATGCTTATTGCTTGGATGATGCTAAGACGACGTACGAGCTATATCAACATATGTTTGATTTAATCATTAATCGTTATTTATACCCTAGGTATAGGCGAGAAATAGAAACGTTACCGGCAATTGTTGAATTGACTTTGAATGGAAAATAGCTAGATTGGGATGCTTGGTCCACCTATTTAGTTACGGTTGATCGGGAACGAGAAAAACTTGGAAGCTACCTACAACAACAGTTGGGATGTGACAATCTAAATTCTAGTAAGCAGCTAAAGCAGTCACTACAGGAAATGGGAATTCCAGTTACCAGTGTACAAGAAGGGAAGCTTAAGTTATTCTCTTCGAAGTATTCAATAGTGGATGAGATTGTACGGTATAAAAAATATAACAAACTTGTGACAACTTACGGTGATAAATTGAAAAATCAATTATCTAAAGATGGTCGTCTAAGAGGTCACTGGAATCTAATTGGCACAAAAACATCTCGTATGAGTTGTCAAAAGCCAAATTTCCAAAGCATCCCTAAAGAAATGAAAAAATATTTTCAAGCCGAGGAGGAGAATGTCTTTATCATTATGGATTATTCAACGATAGAACTTCGAATTCTCGCTGAGATTACCAACTGTCAGAAACTAATTGATGCATTTAATGCTGGGGCTGATCTACATGTTGAAACGGCTAAAGCGATATTGAATCAAGAATCAATTAGTGATAGCGAAAGAAAGCTGGGAAAAGTAGTGAATTTCGGTTTAATTTATGGATTAACTCCGTTTGGACTTAAAGAAAAGATAAATGCTATCCCAGGGTTTAACATCAGCGAGTACAAAGCTGAAGAGTTTATCGCTAACTATTTCAAAATGTACCCAGAGGTTGCAAAGTACCAACAACAGCAGCAATATTCTGATATCATAACGACATTAGGCGGTAGCTACTGGGACAATACTAATGGGTTAGACCGACTTAAACCACGTCAACGATATAATTATGCAGTTCAGGCTTCTTGTGCGGAAGGATTGAAAGAGTCACTAGCATTGTTTTGTAAACTTAAACAAGATAAGTGGAAATTAGTTAGTGCTATTCATGACGAAATAATTATCGAAGTACCAGAAACCGAAGCTTTAACTGCCAAGGAATGTCTAAAACAAGCGATGATAGATGGAATGGGGAAACTAGTTAAAAAAATTCCCATTGAAGTGTCTGTTAACATATCAAAAACATGGAAAAAATAAGGAGAGATTAAGACAATGAAGACTAATTTGATGGAGTTATACAAAATAGCACAACAAGTAAAAAAAGAAGCTGAATCTTGCAACATAATGATTGGTGAATTTTTAAAATCTAAACCACATTTACCCGTAGGAACTGCCACAGGTACGATAACAAATGTAGAAGATGTTAAAACTGAAAGAGCACATTTCATGCGGCTACATATTGCCTTTTATTTAAAAGAGCAAAATCGACAAATTAATATCAAGAAAGCTTTATTTTACTCTACTGCTATTAATTCGGAGTATGTCATGACGATGCGTGAATTATTAGATAACTTTGTACCAGGGGAGCCTTTTAATAAAAGCAACTTAATTGGAAAAATTATCGATGTTGAAATCGAGCACAAAGCGGTTGATAACGGTGAGATAGCTGTTATCAACAAGATTTACGGTAAACACGAAGAAACAATTGAAGAGTTCGCAATGTAGTAAAGGGAGAGGAAGAGGATGCGTATGACACAGTTAAACCAACCATTACAACAAAAGGTATCAATCATTTCTGAAGCAAATGAATTGGATCAACAGATTATTTTAAATGAACCTCTAATAGCTCATCGTCTTAGCGATGAGTTAAATAATGAGGTATTAGATCGTGCCTTTTTATCTAATGTTATTCCATTTGGAGAGGATTTAGTGACCGATATTATTAAATTAATGGGATTAGAGGATCGTAAAACCTATCTATATCAGCTCAAAGAATCGGTAGATAATATTGGAATTCAGCCTGTATCATACGAAACACTAAGTTCAATGGGCTTTAACGTCGGAGGGAAGGGAACAGCCTTTGAAAACATTATTTCTGAGATGCAACAAGTCATGTTTACCCAACGTGGTTTGAAAAAGTTAAAACGGGGCTATAAAGTTAACTTTAACATATTTGTACGTTACTTACTCACTCGTATGTACATCTATGTCATTGGAAGTGAGTTTATCGCCTATGACTTTAAAGCGGGGAAGTATCTATATGTTTTGGATGACTTCATTAAAGCACAAGCTAAGATCGTTTTACATGAAGCTGTTGATGATATATGGGAAGTATCTTATGGCAAAAGCGTTCTAGAACAGCTTCGACTAGATGCTGGAAGACTTGAGTATGTTGAAGAAGATACAAGATATTTAAATTTGAAAAATGGGATACTTCGGCTATCTGATTTAAAGTTGTTTAAGCATTCGCCGAGTATCATTACCTTATCTCAGCTACCAGTTGGATACGATTTGAACGCTAAATGTCCAAATTTCTTAAAGTATTTGAATACAGTGTTTGAAGGGGATTGTGAGCGAATTTCATTAGTCCAAGAGGTATTTGGCTATTGTCTAACAACAGATACCAAGTTACAAAAGTTTTTTATCTTCTATGGAAACGGTAGTAACGGAAAGAGTGTCTTAGCAAATATAATGCGCAAGGTCATTGGAAATGATAACTGTTCTAGCTCCACGCTAGAACAACTTTCCAAACAATTTGGAGGGCAAGTTATACAAGACAAGCGGGTGAATATCAGTGGTGAGAGCGATTCGTCAAGGAATGTCCTGAATACCCAACAGCTTAAGTTGATTACAGGAGAAGACATGGTGCAAGTTGAAAGTAAATTCAAGAATCCGATTATGATTCGACCGTATGTAAAGCTTATTGTTTTATCCAATCATTACCCTAAAACGGAAGATACTTCTGATGGGTTCTTGAGACGCTGCTTATTCATCCCTTTTAATATGCGTTTTGTGGAAGAAGGGACTAAATTAAAAGATAAAGAAGCGTACAAAGACAAGGACTTACAGTCTAAGTTAGATTCAGAATTAGACGGTATCTTTATGTGGGCATTACAAGGATATCAAAGGCTGAAGGATCAAAACTATGTCCTTACTCAGTGTACAGCTAGTGATCGAGTATTAAAAGACTTCATGATTTATAACAATCCCGTGAAGGAATTTATTATGGATTTTCTTGTAGTTTGTCCAGGAAACCGTGAGTTGAAAACTGATATTTACGATGCTTATCAAGGATGGTGTAAAAGAAATAATGTTCGTAGTGGCCTCAATATTTCAGCAAAGGAGTTTTGGGGGGAGTTTGCTCGAAGCATTACAGTATTTACTAATTATCAATATCAACAACAGAAATCAAACGGGGATCGTTACATCTGTAATTTAAAAATAAAGGGCGCTTAGGGCTAAAGTGATGGCATAAAAGTAAATTTTGAAAACTATCCTGTTTGAAAAATAGATTTAATCAATGTTTTCTTGCCCTACTCGCCCTAAAGGAGAGAAAGTAAGATGAAGGCAGTAAAAAAATATGATCGCAAAGAATTAAAAAATCTAGCAACCCATGTCTTAGAGATAGGTACTAATACAAACCTAGATGAATTACTTAATGACTTCTCAGATTGGCTTGTCAATCTTTTAATGGACGAGGATTTAATGCAACAAAAAGAAAACAAATGCAGAAATAGAGCTAGTGTTAGCCAATTAAGTTAAATGAAGTGTAAGTAAATTTCTAGGATACAAAAGCTAATCCCTTAAAAGCGGGATTAGCTACCAAATATAGACTAAGAAGGAGAATGATTAAAATGGATGAATTGATGAAGGATATAAACAAACATTTACACGAGCTAGCAATGGATGATTACTACGGGGAAGATGATGAGGATATTGACTGGTATGATATTTAGTTTTGAAAGTTTTTTTAAACAAATATTATTTCTATGAAGATCTTGTGATAAGAATAACAAGTTCTTCATGAAATGTTTTAGTTAAGGAGGAGATTGAAATGGAAATATTAACTTCTACGAGGGCAGTTGCTTATTGCCGATTTAGTTCGCAAATGCAGGCAGATGGTAATTCAATCGAAGCTCAGCAACGAGCTATCTATAAATATATGGCTGAAAAAGGGTACATGCCATCTGGTGAGTACATTGATGAGGCAGTTACAGGAACAAACTTACAACGTGCCGCATTCAATCAGATGTTAGAAGATGCTGAAAAAGGCTTGTTTGATGTCGTTGTTGTTCATAAGATGGATCGTTTTTCTCGTGATGTTTATGATGCATTAGATGTCGAAAGAAGGTTAGGGGATTATGGAGTTAAAATAGAAAGTGTTGTCGAACAATTTAGTGATACACCAGAAGGTCAACTTCAACAAATTATTCAATTAGGTGTAGGTCAATATTACAGTGCAAACTTAGCCCGTGAAGTCATGAAAGGATTAAAGGAAAATGCTTATAAAGCTCTTCACAATGGAGGAATTCCACCTTTAGGCTATGATGTGAATCCTGAAACGAATGAGTACATCATTAACGAAAAAGAAGCAGAATGCATCCGTATTATTTTTGAAAAATTTCTTGAAGGATGGTCGTATCGTGAATTAGCTGACTATTTGAACTTATTAGGTTATACGACTAAAATCGGAAACAAGTTCTCTTCTAAATCATCCTTCTATGATTTGTTAACTAATCCTAAATACAAAGGGGAGTATGTCTATAACCGTACAGTGAAGAAACCTAAACGACCAGGGATGAAACGAAATCATCGTAAAAACAAGAATGAAGAAGATATTATCCGAATTAAAAATGGAATTCCAGCCATTGTATCAAAAGAAACATTTAATGCAGTTCAAACTCTTTTTTCTAAGCGTCAGCGTACTAAATCACAGAAAAGAGCAAAAACAGTGTATCTACTTTCGGGATTGGTTTACTGCTCACAATGTGGATCAAAATATCATGGAAGTGCTAGAAAAGGTGGACGGAACAAGCAAGAGTACGTATCTTATCGTTGTAGTAAACGAAACGCTATAGATAAACAATGCTCCTGTAAAGAGATTAATCGTACAGTATTAGATGAATTTGTGCTTAACCAGTTGTTCGATTTAGTCTTAGATGAAAATAACATCGAACGGCTATACGAAAGAGTCAATGTTAAAATGAAGGAGCGCTTAAATCAAAAGGGGAGTGAGTTGCCAAAGTTAAAACAACAGCTTAAAGAACTAGACAAACAGATTGGAAATATAGTACGTGCTATTGCATTGGGCGGATTTAACGGTCTTGAAGCTATTACTGCTGAATTACAACGTTTAGAGAAAGATAAAGCAATGATTGTAGAAATGATTGAAGAATTTCAACAAGAAGATGAAGATTTTTATATCACAAGAGATCAAATTAAAGAATTAATAGTTGAATCTAAGGGATTTGTAAAAGGGAATAATAATGAAATGATTAAATATATTATTTCAAGATTTGTGAATCAAATTAGGATTTCAAATGAAGCCATCGAGGTTGAATACAACTTCGGTGGCTTTTTTGATAGTAAAGAACCTATTAAGCTACTAGAATTTATTCAAGTTAACCGATTAGACATTTATTCAGGAATAGATTATTAGATATAGAGTTGGTATTTAAATACTCTATAGAATAATAGGTAAAATTAAAACATAAATTGTAAGTAATGAAGTTAAAATTTTTATAGGGGGGGAGATTCGATGAAGAGAATAAGTATTTTATTTTGTTTAATTTTACTAATAACAGGGTGTGGTAAAAATAATGATATGAGCGAGTTAGAGGACCGTATTCAGCAACTAGAACAGCAATTAGCAGAGAAGGAAGATATTGAGGATACTGTTCTAGAGATTAAAACTTATAGTGGTGAGGAAGTCAGTGATATTATTCAAAATGAATTACAAAATAAAACATTTAATGAGTTTATGGTTAGTTCATTAACGTTAGTAAGTGGAGATACTATTAGAGATGCGGGATATTTTTTAGGATATGATGAGTTATCAGAATACTTTATTTCAGTTGGTGAAGATGTTTTTTATGATATTATCGAGAAATATAATAATGAATCAATTACTGAAATAAAAGAATTAACTTTTAAATTTAATGATGAATTAAATTCTTATGAAGTTTATTTAACTAATGGTAATAAAATGGGATATTTAGTTGAAAATAATAGGATACAAAATTCTGAGTTGTTAAATATTTTATCTACTGAAAATATTAATGTTTCAGGGGTAAAGGCAGATTGTTTTGATTGTACAGATAGAGAATTAGAATACTATGAACAAACTGGCGAATACCTAATTATAAATGATTATCGATCTTTTGATGAAGAATCCTATAATATAGCTATTAAAACAGAAGTATTTGATTACATAGAGCAACCAATAATGACGGTTGGAGTGATTGAGTACATTATTCCTGATGAAGAAAATTCAAATAATTATACGGCAATATTGTATCTAGATCCATTCGGAGGTGACTATCCATATAGTATTTCCTTGAAAGTGAATAAGCCTTTTCCACAATTATTAGTTGGTGACATGGTCGAAGTTTATGTTGTTCCTTATGAAGTAATTGTACCTGAATCAGAAGGTTTCTTGGCGGGTGAATTAGAATACTTTCGTTTCATTGAGGAATATGAGTTAAAAATGTGGTTAGAATAATTTAATAATGTAAAATTAACAGAAATAATTTTATGATTACATGAATTTTAGCTTTGATAGTATACAATAGCTAACTATAATTAATATAAAAAAGATTAATCTCAGCATAGTAAGTAATTACTACAATCAGATTAATCTTTTTTGTTATTCGTGTTATATGGACGAGCGTACTATGGTGGAGATGGGGGGAGTCGAACCCCCGTCCGAAAACACCGACCACTTAACTTTCTACAAGCTTAGTCTCCTATTGAATTTAACGGGTGACTGGTTAGGCGACAGACCTGTCAGACCGCGAGTTTGATAATCTCTTCTAGGCTATTCAAACGGCACAGACTAGCGTATCCCACTAATAGTGAGCCTAAACATTCAACATGGGCGATTGAGTGAGTAGGCAGCTACGTTATATTAAGCAGCTAATTGTAAGTTTGTTTTTCCGGTTATTATAAACCTCGACCTTTTAACGTGGGCGAACACGGCTTGCTTATTAAGCTCAAATGCCCCCGTCGAATCCGTAACATCCCCAGGTTAATTTATCACTTAACTTACAGAATTAATTATACTCGATTTTTAAATCTTTCGCAAGTTTTCAATTAGATTAGTGAAATTCAAAACACTAATTATTGTGTGAAAACGACAAAAAAATATTCAGAATTTAAAAATAAAAAAATAAAAGCGTGTTTAAAATAAAAAAATCGGTTCATACTATACCTGTGATTTCTGTTATTAAATCCAAATCGAGGTGAAATATGCTGACAGTTATAACAAATTTAATTTTAACCGTAATATTCACTTTTTCATCGGTTAGAATGCCCGTTACTAATGAAAAGCAAAATATTCAAAGCTCAACAGTTATGACAACGATGGAAAATAAAACAGAAAACAGTACTTTAAAAACCGTATCAAATTCAAATGTTTTGCAAAAACAGGAGTCACAAACAGGAGAAACTCAAACTACTTCTAAACAATTAAATAAGTCAAATTCAGAAATGATTACTTCTGATGACATAAAAAAGCAAGTGGCAAATGAAAAATTATTTTCTGCATTATCAGAGGCAGTAGAGCAGTCTGAAAATGAGGTGCTTGTGAATGAGGAAGTGGAATCTGATGAGGGAACACAGCAGGTTGCTAAATTAAACTCAGGTGAAGAAAGTGATATTGCACCAATCGCAATGACACATGATTCAGAACCAGATGCAGGTATAGAGGAAACTGAATCAGTTTATAAAGATTATAGACAAACCTTTTACAGTGTTCAGTCTGGTGAAGTTAAAGTCGGTTATGGTTTATCTTATAATGATACAGAAATTCGTAATATTAATAATGTGATGCATTTTTATGATGATGAATACCAAGAATGGTTACCGATTGTTGCAGTAAATATTAATGAAGTATTAGAAGTCGGACTTAATGAACGTGGAGTTCCTAATTATTATGGAACTATCTTAGAAATCACTTATCCATCAGGTGATGCGCAAAAAGCAATCGTATTAGATGCCTGTGGCGCTTGTAGTCGAGATAATCGTATTGATTTATGGGTATATGAAAAAGACTATAATCATGATGTGAAAGGAATTGAGTATCGAGTTATAAGGGAAGGATTTAAAGATGAAGACGAGCAATGAAGTTGAAAATCTTGAAATTTTATTAATTCAAATGATAGAAGATCAAACCTTGAGTGAGGATGATTATAACCTCATTCATAAATATTTAGTCAAAGTTAAAAATGATTTGCAATAAAAAGGCATGAAGCGCGCTTCATGCCTTTTTTATTTCAATAATTCATGTTTCGTTTGAGCAATAATGAAGTTTTTAAATGCCATTAGAGTTGGACTAATAGATTTATTCCGAACACTGGCTAAATAAATATAGCGAGTGGGATTAGGATTTGAAATCTTAATTACTTTTACATCGAATTGATTTAGTATAGTAACTCGAGGTAAAATCGCAATTCCATAATTAAAAGCGACTAATCCAGCAACCACGCTATCTTCTTCGACTTCACAAATGATATTTGGTTTTGTATTTGATTTTAAGAATAAATCATCAATCGTATGTCGAAGTTCGGTTTCTTTATTAAAAGATATAAATGGATAGTCTACTGTATCTACTAAATCAATCTCATCTTGATGAGCAAGAGGGTGATTCTTTGGTACAATGAGAACCAACTCTTGTTCAGTAATGGGAACAAACTCAATGTCAGGTTCATTGTCAACATATGAACAAAGTATTAAGTCATACTTTTCATCTTTTAACCCTTGCAATAACTGATTGGATTCTCCTTGTGCGAAAGAAAAATGGACATTCTGATAATCATCTTGCTGTAAAAATTGATTGATGAGTGTTGGGACAAATAACCCTTCAAGTGTGCAAATAAATCCTAATTCAATGGAACCCTGTGTATTACTTGCTAGTTCACGTAGTTTCTTTTCCCCAAGTTCTAATTCATTTAACGCTGTTTCAACATAAGTTAAGAAAAATCGTCCGTATTTGGTGAGGCGAACGTTACGTCCCTGTTTTTCAAATAAATAAACTCCTAATTCTTTCTCAAGTGATGAAATAGCATGACTCAAACTTGGTTGAGTAATTGATAGTTGTTCAGCAGCCTGTGTATAATGCTCAAGTTTAGCTAAAACTCGAAAATATTGTAGATGGTTCAAGTTCATGAATCTTCACCTCTTAATAATAGATTAAAATGCCTATATTATATCATATTTAGAGTTATTCTATCTTCAAACAGAATTATTTTTTTGCTTAGCAGTCTCAGTCTGTTTTAAATTTATATGTGTTAGATAGGGATAATAAAGGACAGAATTAAGGAAATTCCTTTATTTATTTTCTTAGTATTTGAAATCTAGCTTCTACTTCAGAGTCTGAATTTTTTATTTTGATTGATAAAATCTATGCATGACTTAGTGCTTCCAACCTTTAATCTCCATAAAATATTCGGTAACGGTTTTAATACTTCAAAAAACTTAACAAAAATGAGTATAATGGATATAAAGGGGAGGAAAAATATGTTAACAATTTTGCTCATAATTATTTATATTGCTTTTATTAGTCTTGGTTTACCAGACGCCATTCTAGGTTCAGCATGGCCATTGATGCATACTGATTTAAATGTTCCTATTTCTTATGCCGGAATCGCGACCATGATTGTCAGTGGAGGAACCATTATCTCAAGTTTTTTCAGCGAAAAAATGATTCGAAAATTTGGAACAGGAAAAGTCACCACCATCAGTGTACTCTTAACAGCCACTGGCTTACTCGGGATTTATTTTGCGCCAAGCTTTATTTGGATCTGTCTTCTTGGAATTCCACTAGGAATCGGAGCTGGAGCAGTGGATGCTGCCTTAAATAACTTTGTCGCTCTTCATTATGAAGCGAAACACATGAACTGGCTTCACTGTTTTTGGGGAATTGGCGCGACCTCAGGACCATTCATCATGTCTTTATTTCTACTCAATCAAAATGGATGGCGAATCGGATACGCAACCATCGGAATCATTCAAGCGATACTCGTTATTTGTTTGTTTATTTCGTTACCATTATGGCGTCAATTTGAAACGACTCAGAAAGTGGAGGAGGAAGACGATAATGGTATCAAAATAAAATCATTATTGAAAATTCCAGGAGCAAAACCGACACTTATCGCCTTTTTCTGTTATTGTGCAGTGGAACTTACCACCGGATTATGGGCCAGTTCTTACTTAGTTGTAAACGATGGACTAGCTGTTGACTTGGCCGCTAAATGGGCTTCATTTTACTACTTAGGGATTACAGTCGGAAGATTCATTGCTGGATTTTTAACAATGAAATTAACGAATACACAAATGATCCGAATCGGACAAACAATTTGTATCATAGGAGCTATTCTTTTAGTCTTACCTATCACTAGTGTGTTTAAATTAATAGGACTCATCTTCATTGGATTAGGATGTGCACCAATTTATCCTGCAATGCTTCACGAAACGCCGAATCGATTTGGAAAAGAATTATCTCAGCGTTTAATGGGGATTCAAATGGCAACAGCCTATGTGGGAAGCACCTTAATTCCACCACTATTTGGCGCTCTATCAAAAGTTCTAGGATTACAAATGTTACCTTACTTTTTATTAATCTTCTTAATCATTATGCTGGTTTCTTCAGAGAAAGCAGCCTATAAAAAAACAAACTAAAACTGACAAAAGGAGCCAAACATTGGCTCCTTTAAATATGTTTAGGAAAAAAATAGATAAATTTTTTGAGTCTTATTTTAGAAATTTGCTTTTTAAAAAATGATTGATGATAGTCAAAACTTTAGTTCCCAATTCTAGGCCTTTGCATATTTTATAGGTAAAGGAGGAAATAAGATGATCAGAAAAGAAATAGGTTTTTTAAAATTAGGAACAATCTTTTTACAAATTGTTTTTATGTTACTCTTAATCCCAGCCACTCAGTTATGGACGAGTCGATTACTTGGTGGTTTTATTATTAATTCATTTAGTTTAGTCGTTTTATTATTACTTCATGCTTATACATATCGTGAATGCAGTAGAAGTCGGATGCCGAAAATTGGGCATTTAGTAGGAATAATAGCTACTGCGATACAAGTTAGCTTCCCCCTATATCTTATCGCGACACTAATTTTAGGATTTGAATCTTATGTTGTCTTAGCCAATCGATTGCCTTGGAAATTAGATCAATTAAGTAAGCCGAAAAAAGTGAAATCAAATTAAGATGAGCTAATGTCCGACTTAGCTCTCTTTTTTTATCCTTAAGTGTCAGAAAAGGTCGTATGATAGTTGACGATATGAACACTTCATATGATAATTAACATAAGTACCTAAAATTGGGAGATACTTATGTAGGAGTAAGGAGGAAAGCATGATGTTTGATCATTCAAATTGTGGGATTGGGGCCATCGCTAATCTTGACGGAACTTATAGCCATGAAATTATTCAACAGGGGATGACCCTCTTAAAAGCACTCAGCCATCGCGGGGGAAAAGCGAAGGATGGGACAGGTGATGGATGTGGGATTTTAATGCAAATTCCCCATCATTATTATGAAAAAAAATATGACATCAAAGGTTCATTTGCCCTTATGATGACTTTCTTACCAAAAGATTTAGTTGAAAGAAAAAAAGCATTAGATATTATACATGATGCAATGAAATCAAATCATGTTGAGGTCATGAAAGAAATTGTGGTGCCTGTTGATTCAACTCTTTTAAAACCAAAGGCACGTGCAACAGAACCATTTATTATGCAATTTATTTTAGATTGTGAAGACCAAGTGACATTATATAAGGTGCGTCGTCGCATTGAGCAACAATGGAAGTTTGCTAATTTAGCTGATCGTACGTGTTACATATCATCATGCTCAGCAAAAACAGTTGTTTATAAGGGATTATTGACACCTGAAGAATTACCGAATTATTACTTAGATTTACAAGATGAAGCGTTCCATTCAAACTTCTGTATCGTACATCAACGTTTCTCAACCAATACCAATCCATCTTGGAATTTAGCACAGCCATTCCGATATTTAGCACACAACGGAGAAATCAATACGGTGTCAGGTAATATTGAATGGTCAAATTCACGCGTTGGACTTGCGACTCATAAAGACGTTTATCCAATTTGTAATGAGCGCCATTCAGACAGTGCAAATCTTGATCGAACGCTTGAGTCTTGGATCTATGAAGGATTTGACCTTGAAAATATCGTGACGCGTTTATTACCTAAAGCATACGAAAAAGATGCGAGTGTGAGTGAGGAACTTAAAGCGTATTATGAATATAGTAATTTAAAACAAGAACCATGGGATGGGCCAGCTGGGGTTATTATTTGTGATGGGCATAAATTAATTGCTACTCTTGACCGCAATGGATTACGTCCATTCCGCTACGTTCAAACAGACAAACAAGTCGTTTTAGCCTCAGAAATTGGGGTCCTAAATACACCGCTTGAAAACATCAAAATGGCAAGCCGAATTCAAGCAAGCGAGCTACTTTGTATCGATTTAGACAACCAAATCATCACAAAAGACGAAGAAGTCAAAGCTATGTTAGCCGCGCAACATCCATATCATGAGTGGTTGACAAAAAAAATAATCAAACCAGCTGCAAAGTATGACTTTAACGCAGAAGTAGCAGATTACACACAAAAATTTGCCTACACTAAAGCCGAATACATGCAAGAGTTAAAATCATTAGTGGAGACGGGAAAGGAAGCCATTGGATCTTTTCCATATACGGCACAGTTGAATATTTTAAAGTCTAGTCCACAACTATTCTTCGATTACTTCAAACAAAATTTTGCACAGGTAACCAACCCACCACTGGATTCAATCCGTGAAAAAAGAGTCTTCTCATTAAAGACTTCTTTAACACCGGTTGTCTCATTAAAAGATGAGCCATTAACTTACCCAGTGTATCAATTAGAATCACCTATTTTAATGCAAAATCAATATGAAACTTTACTAAAGGAAACTACATTCAAACACATTCACCTATCGTTAAAAATTGACACCACCTTACGTGATGCTGTTGCGAAGTTCAGACAAAGCGTCATTGAGGCAACAAATGAAGGTGTTCATATCATTATTTTAGACGATGAATGTGAAGGAAAAGTCATTCCATCTTTAATGGCGACAAGTATTGCGCATGAAGTATTAGTTAAAATGGGGAAACGTCTAGAAGTTCGACTCATCTTAAAATGTGGTGATGCCCGTTTACCGATTCATTTTGCAATGTTACTTGCTTATGGAGGTGACTTCATCTATCCATATTTCTGCTATCACGTCATTACAAAAAATGTAGAAGATAAAGAAACAGTTCTTAAAAATTATTTAAATGGATGTAAAGCCGCTTTATTAAAACAAATGGCTAAAATGGGAATCTCAACGATTTCTTCGTACCGTGGATCAAAAGTGTTTGAAGTTGTTGGTCTAAATGATGAGGTGACCTCTTTATTTACAAGTAAATCATCATTATTTGGTGGGAAATCCTACGAAGACATTGAAGCGGGATTACTAGGAGAAGGGCTAGATTTAGCAAAAGTCAATGAATATCAAAACATGGACTCAATCTTCATGAATCACGCATACTCAAAAAAATTCATCAAAGACATTAAAGCTGTCGTATCCGCTAATGATTATGATGAATTCAAACGCTTAACTGAAGAAGAAAGAAATCGCCAAATTAACCTTCGTGATTGCTTAAGCTTAAACAGAACTCAATCGATAGCAATCGAAGACGTTCAACCAGTCGAAGAGATTATTCGTCATTTTGTTGCATCAGCGATGTCATACGGTGCTTTATCTATTGAAGCTCATGAAACGATTGCCCGTGCTTTTAATGAACTTGGAGCATCTTCAAATAGCGGTGAAGGTGGGGAACTTGTTGAACGTTTTGGAACGATGACCGCTTCAAAAGTGAAGCAAGTTGCTTCAGGCCGTTTTGGTGTTACCTATGAGTATTTACGTAGCGCTGAAGAAATTCAAATCAAGATGGCACAAGGTGCAAAACCTGGAGAAGGTGGACATTTACCAAAATCAAAAGTTGATGAAAATATTGCCCGCGTTCGCTATGCCAAACAAGGTGTAGATTTAATTTCACCACCCCCTCACCACGATATTTATTCCATTGAAGATTTAGCGCAGTTAATTCATGATTTACAAACAACAAATCCATCTGCTCTGATCAGTGTTAAATTAGCATCACTTGCAAACGTTGGAACGATTGCAAATGGAGTGGTTAAAGCAGGAGCTGCTAAAGTGGTTATTTCAGGATTTAATGGAGGAACAGGTGCTTCACCAAAATCTTCACTAAAATACACGGGACTTCCTTGGGAATATGGGCTATATCAAGCGCACAAATCATTACTAGAAAATGATGTACGTCATGAAACGTTTATCCAAGTTGATGGACAAATTAAATCAGGGTATGACGTGGTCATGGGAGCAATCCTTGGAGCCGATGAATTCGGAATCGGAACCATGTGCCTTGTCATGGTAGACTGCATCGGATGTAAACAATGTCATACAGGTAAATGCCCCGCTGGAATTACCACTCAAGATGAAACATTGCGTGCTCGCCTCAAACAAGATCCGACGTTATTAAAAACTTATTTAACTTATGTGGCGCGCCAAACACGTGAAATTATGTCTTACCTTGGAGTGAAATCACTTGAAGAACTTCGTGGACGCACAGACCTTTTAGTTGTGCCAAATCATTTAAAATTAGATTGGTTACAACCATTGCCTGTGACTCAAGATATGAATGTGAGAAAACAGCAGATACCAGTGCCAAAGTTAGTGGCAAACGAAGTAAATACTATTGATTCTTCTTTAAGAACACTTGGGGTGCAACTCGTAAGTGATCAAATGCGTACATTTGAAACTTATGGTTACGCTGGACAAAGTTTTGGAGCCTTCATGAACGAAAGTGTTGAACTTATTCATACTGGATATGCCAATGACTATGTTGGTAAAGGATTAAGTGGCGGACGTATTACCGTTAAAGTTAATGAGACGATTCGCCAATTAGAAGAAGAAAACCCTGAATATATCAATCATCACTTAATTGCTGGAAATACGATTCTTTACGGTGCGACTTCAGGAACATGTTATCTTGAAGGGCGAGTTGGAGAACGTTTTGCCGTCCGTAACTCAGGTGCAACGGCAATCAATCACGGAATGGGAGTTCATGCCTGTGAATACATGACAGGTGGAGTTGTTATTTCCTTAGGAGATGTGGACGCGAATATTGGTGCCGGTATGACAGGTGGATTGTTATTCATTTATAAACCATCGGATCTCAACCTAAAACTTAATACGGCCTACGTCAATGTCTTTGAAATGAAAGAAGAACATCGACAAATTCTAAGTGCTGTGTTACAAGATTACGTGATCAAAACAAATAACACACTTGCCTCAAAAATTTTAGTTAACTTCGAAGAAGAGGCATTGAACTTTACACTCATTACATCATCAGATTACTATGAATTAGAACTATAACCAAAAGTGCTATCCTTGAGATAGCACTTTTTTAATACAATGATAAATAAATATTGTTAAAAAATGGTATAATCGTTTTAGTAGTAAGGGGAATAGGATGTTAAAGAAAAGGATAACCATGATTGCAATGAGGGGGAAAAATATAAGATGCGAGATATAAAGGGACATGATGTCTTGTAGGAGCTGATATTATGAAATTTAATAGCGCTTAAAGGTGATGAATTAAAGGGGGGAATGAAATGTTAAAAAAAATCATGATCATGATGTTACTGTTCATCGTAGCAGGGTGTCAAAGACAAGAGAATCTACAGGAAACACCGATTCATACATCCATTCAATTATTTTCAACTTTAACAGGAAATTTAGTTCAAACAGACGACGAGTCTTATAAAGAATATGTTGAATTATTTCATGATCTATTCAAAGAAAAGGCAACGTATGAAAAGTTTCTAGGATTAAAAAATATGACAGGCTCAACAGGAGTGAGTTATTCAAACTTCGTCATGATGCAGTTAGATAATGGGGAAATGATACTTGTCTCCTTTGTTCCATGGCCAGAAGAAGACCGATATGAAATTTACGATATTTATCTTGTACCAGATTCAGTGAAGTATTATTTTGAAGATATTCAAAACTAAGCGCCAGCCATGATAAAATACTTGAAGAAGGGTTCACAGATGACGAGTAAAGCGTTTAGATATTCCATTGAAATTAAATAGGCCGCTAATGATTAGCGGCCTATTTAATTATTTGAGGTTCTGATTCGTTTATTAAAATTGATTACAATTTAAGAGAATCAGTCCATTTTCTTTGAGGTAAAAAAGGACTGATATTAAATGTCATTAATGTTTTTGTTCTTTTTTCTTAGTTGTCACTCCAGTTCCTGGAACAGGTTCACCTGCTTCATAAACTTTACCAGGTTGTTTAACTTTTTTTTCATTATATTTATGCATTTTTCCTGACATCATTTGTCACCTCCTTCATCGTTATGATTTACCAAAAAAATTAAAGTAATTCTCAATTGTGACATAAAAAAGATAATTTTTTATTGGGGAAGCGTTCGATAAAATGCTATTAAAGTTAAATGGGTGACAATCTTGACACCTAGATTCTACTTTACATTCACTGGGAATTTCTTGTATGATGGGAATGCGTAAAAGTTGTAGAAATCGCATGAAAAAATGTATAAATCCTAAATTTTATAGGCAAATTTGGAGAAATCCAAAGACGCAAAGCTAAAGGGGCTAAGGTCAATTGAGACTATGCTAGCCAGTTGCCGAAGAAAATCTATTCTTTGTTCGTCATAAATTGATTAAAACTAACATGATGTGATTAGTTATGAACTTTTTGTGGTGCTTAAATTAGATGGTAACTACCCTTTAGGGTAGTTTTTTGTTTTCTTAGGCAGGAATAGTTTTCTTAGTCAGATAAGAGGCGAATATTCCATTGTTTTATTGAATAATCCTTAAAAATTTTCCAAGGGGGACGAAGTATGAAAAAACAACTATCAGCTATTTTAGCAGTATCATTGATAGCATCTAACTTTTCACCAATGATCGACATTTATGCTAGTGAATTAGCAAAAGAAACGGTAGTCGATTTAAATGAATCAAAAAGTATGCAAAGTGTTACAGCAACAATTACGCCATTTACCTTAACAAATTATCGTAACTTTGAATCGTATAATGAACAATTTAAAATAGCAACAAGTCAAATTAAATCGATTACGAATAACGGGGGACAGTATTCATCAAGTTCAATTGATAAAGCAATTGATGGAAATTTATCAACTCATTGGGAAACCGGAAAGCAGAATAATTCTTCCTTTAAAAATGAAGTTGTCTTTGAATTTGAAGAAGTTGAATCCATTAATCGTTTAATCTATGCGACTCGACAAGATTCAGCAAAAGGTAAAGGATTTCCAACTGAATTCGAAATTTATGGTTCTTTAAGTGGAAGCGATGAAGATTATCAATTATTAGTAACGGGAGAACATAAAACAACAGGAGATCTTTTAGAATTTAAATTTCCAACGATGACAGTAAAAAAAATTAAATTTGTTTTTAAAGAAGCTAATCAAAATTGGGCGAGTGCTTCAGAATTTTGGTTCTATAAAGAAGATGCTATTCTTGAACAAATGAATGAAATGTTTACGAATGAATCAAAAAATGAATTAAGTTCCCATGTTGATACACTTGAAAAATTAAATGAATTCGAAGCCACAGTGATGAATCATCCTTTATACGATGAGTATAAAGAAGATTTTAATAATGCACGAGTTTTACTTGAGAGTATGGAAGTTGTTTATATGAATGCGATTGTATCTAAATTCACTTCATTAGCGGATGAACGATTAGAGGCATATGACGAGTTATATAAAATTCCTTCTGAAAAAATTACAAGTATTACAACAAATGGTGGGCAATACGCATCGAATGATATTACTAAAGCAATTGATGGTAACTTCAATACTAACTGGCATTCAGGAAAACAAAATACATCAACTCATACAAATGAAGTGATTGTGACCTTGGATGAATTAACAACAGTTAACCGAATCATGTATACCAATAATCGTTCACGCGGTTTTGCTCAAGAATTTGAAATTTATATTTCAAAAACTAGCCAGGGAGAAACGTTTGAAAAGGTAACCAGTGGACAAATGTCAATTGATACGAATCATACGATGGAAATATTATTTAATCCAACAGAAGCACGTCGAATTAAATTTGTGTTTACTAAGGGATATGAAGATTGGGCAGTTGCCTCTGAGTTTGGAATTTATAAACAAGATAGCTTATCAGAAATGATGAATCGATTATTCGTTGATCCTTCAATGAGTGAAATCACTCCTGAATTTGGAACTCTTGGTGCACTTAATTCCTTGATCGAATTATCAAAAAATCATCCATTTGCGGACGAATATCTTGAAAAATTAAATTTAGCAAAAGAATTAATAGAATTTGGTGTTATTCAATCCGGAACATCAAACGTGTCAAAGTTTACACCTTTCTATACGGATTATATCAATCAGTATGATGAGCAATTTCGTGTAAACATTTCTAATATTAGTAATAATGGTGGAAGTTATGGTGGAGCAGCAATAAATTATGCGATTGATGAAGATGTAACAACTCACTGGGAGACAGGAACCCCTAATAGTGAAACATTTAAGAATGAAGTCGTATTAACTTTAGATAAAGCAACCGAAATCGATCGTTTAACCTATAAGGCGAGAACAATTAATAAAGGATTTCCAACCAAGTTTAGTATTTATATTTCACCGGTCGGATCAGGGGATAATTTCCAAAAAGTTTCAGAAGGTGGTTATACTGTTACAAATGATATGTTAGAAATCAAGTTTGATTCGACCAAAGCAAAACGTATTAAATTTGTCTTTGAAGAGGCTTATCAAGATAGACCATCTATTGGAGATATTCGCGTTTACAAAGAAGATACTGTCTTAAATCAAATGAAAAACTTATTTACGGATGGATTAATGGATACCGTATCTGAAGCGTATAATACGATTGAAAAATTAGCAGTGTTAGAAGCAGAGGTTGAAGGACATCCGTTAGCAACTGTTTACTTAGAAGAGATTCAAATTGCAAAAGATATTTTGAACGGGGAGTTACAAACTATTAAAACAGTTGTTGCCGAACAGCATGGGGATCGTAATGCTCACGCCAGTCAAAATTTAAAATTTGGATTCGGGGATAACTTCCAATCAACAGGAATTGTTGCTTTAGCAGGTAAAGAAATTACAGTTTATGTGGATGCAGAGCCTGGACAACCGCTACCACAATTAGTTTTTTCACAGCAAGAAGGAAGTTTTGCAAATTGGGGAAGAACGGTTAGCTTACATATTGGGAAAAATGTTATTACAGTACCGACAGTTTCACAAAATGATGGATGGTATAATCATAGTGTGACCCCTGGTGGTGCCGTTTATATTTTAAATCCATATACAGAGGAACAACAATCTAAAGCTCCTATTATCCGATTCGCTGAGGGGGTTGAAAAATTCCCAATGATGGATGCTAATACAAATGAACAAGAATTTTTAGACTTACTAAAAGATTATAAAACTCGTCTAGATGCAGATAAGGCCGCTAATCCAGATGTAATGGATCGTCAAATGATTGATGTCGTTGAAGTTGTTTCTGATCACCTAGTATTCACTGGGACAGCAACGGGGGCTTATACAGCGTATATCGAGCAAGAATTTGGCCCAATGAATACCGTTAATATGTACAATGATCATATGGACATGGTATTTGATTACTTAGGGTTAGACGGAAGTAGCCTGCAACATGATGTGAAGTATACACGTGAAAATATCCGTTTAGCACAACCATTTGGATATATGTATGCAGCAGGAAATCATATCGGTGTTCAAAGCGATGTGATGGTTTCAATGCTAACGAGCATTGGTGGATGGGGTGTTGACCATGAAATAGGGCACCGTTTAGATATTGGCGTTCGAACAATTGGAGAAGTGACGAATAACATGATTCCTCAGTTCTCATCATATTATTACAATAAACCAAATAAACGAATTCCATTTGAAAGCCACGTTTATAAAAATGTAATTGCAACAGATAATAACGCCTATTATGCAGGTGGATATTTTGAACAATTAGCAGTATTTTGGCAACTTGAAATGATCTATCCAGGTTATTGGGGGAAATTAAATAGCCTGTATCGTGAAAATAATGTCGTGTTAGATTCGAGTAATACAGCTAATGATAAATTAAATCAATTAGCTAAATATTCTAGTATTGCTTTAGAGTTGGACTTAACGGAACATTTTGAACGCCATGGATTCTTCGTGTCAGATGAAACAAAAGAATTCACTAGACAATATGAAAAACCAAATGTGAAGACTTGGTACGCTAATTATGATTACATCGAATACGAGGGAACGAGATTTGATGATAATGTCACCACAGCACTCAATCTATCGACATTATCAGATCAAATTAAACTCACATTCCATGTTAATCAAAGTGCCTCAAATGATGTCATGGGATATGAAATCTTTAAAAGTGGCGAATTAATCGGATTTACCTCAACTAATAGCTTTATTGATACCGAGGCCGTTATTGGCGAACAAGTTGAGTATACGGTTGTTGCTTATGATAAAACATTACACACAGCAACCCCTGTTAGCATTCAATCGCTATCACCATCGCTTCATGTACAGCAAGAGACATATACCATTAAACTTCACGAATCATTCAATCCAATGGACTTAGTGAAGGCAACAAACTATCTTGGAGAGGATATGACGGATTCAATTGTTGTCAGTGGAGCCGTTAATACGGAAGAAAAAGGAACTTACTCAGTTGAGTATACAGTCGAAGATCACGGAGTAACTGCAACTAAAACGATTCTTGTAATCGTTGTAAGTGACTATGATTACTTATCAGATTTACAGTGGTCAGACTCTAAGTTAGGTTATGGAACAATTCGTAAAACAGATATTAAAGGTCGTGTGAATGGAGACATTAAAAACTTTGAAAATGGACTTCGAATTCATGCAACATCTAGTGTTACCTATGATTTATCAGACTTAGACTATGACTATTTTGAAGCCTTAGTCGGTGTGGATATGACCATCGTTGAACAAACCAATTCAAGTATTAAATTTGTGATTAAAGCCGATGGAGAAGTTGTAGCGACAACGAATACATTACGTCATGCTGATAATATGGTGGCGATTAAAGTTCCAGTTCAAGGTGTAAATGAATTAGTAATTGAAGTCAATGATGCCGGAAATGGAAATACAAGTGATCATGGGGTGATTGCTCATCCTATTTTAACAACAAACAATGCTAAACCAAGCTTAACGGTGATGGATCAAACCTATTACTTAGGAGAAGCGGTTGATTTTAGGGCAGGATTAAATGCCACTGACGCAGAAGATGGAGATTTAACAGAGGAAATTGAAATCATTTCAAATAACTTTGAAGAAAATAAAGTGGGACGCTTTGAAGTGACTTACCGAGTTAGTGACAGCGATGGTAATAAGGTGGAAAAAACGGCTTATGTTGTTGTGTATGAAGATTTTACAGTAATAAAATCAAAATACGGTCAATTTAGTCAATTAGCAGCGTATAACGAAATGTTTAAAATTCCAGTCGCATCAGTTTCTAATAATGCCGGACATTATGGAAGTAGTGTGATTGCAAATGCAATAACATCAGATTTAAATGCGCATTGGGAAACAAATTCACCAAACAGTCCAACCTTTAAAAATGAAGTCGTGTTCGATTTAGGAACAAATTCGGATGTCGCAACGATGACGTATGCGGGGCGTCGTGGTGGAAAAGGATTTGCAACAAAATTTGAAGTTTATGTTTCAAGTGAAGCAACAGGAAATGACTTTATCTATGCCGGAGCAGGAACCTATACAGGAAATACTAATGATGTCATTCAATTCACTTTAAATCGTCAAGACGTTCGTCGTGTCAAATTTGTCTTCGTTGAAGCGAATCAAGGGTGGGCATCAATAGGAAATGTTTCATTCTATAAACAAGATGAGATTGCGAAAAAACTTCAAACTCAATTATTTACAGATGAAACACAAACAGAAGTGGCTGAAGCTTATAATACGTTTGAAAAGCTAAATGCTTTCAAAGAAGAAATTCAAGCAAGTTATCCAGCCTATGAACTATTTGAAGCCTACTTTGTCAAAGCAGAACAAGTGTTACAAGCGAAACTTCCTGTTTTAACTGTTGAAAAAGATATAGCGGTTAAAGTTGGGGAAACATTAGAAAATATAGCAGGTATTTATCAAGCCATCGATCAAGAAGATGGTGATATAACACCGTCTGTCATCGTGAGTGGATTAGAAGGCATCAACTTTAATCAACCAGGAGTGTATAGCATTCATTATAAAGTCGCAGACTCTGATGGTAATACAGTTGAAAAAACGCGCCATATTTCGGTTGTCAACTTAGAAGACTTCGACTACTTAACAGATTATGATTGGACTTCAGCTAAACAAAGCTATGGAAGTACAAAAAAAGATCAATCGGCAAGCTCAAATACATTACGCTTAACAAACGAAGATGGAACGGTTGCAACTTACGAACGAGGAATTGGAGCCCACTCAACGGCAACAATTATTTATGACTTAAGTGACAAAAACTACGATATTTTCTCAGCATATGTTGGGGTAGATCGTGCCATGCATGGAAGTGTTGGAAGTGTACAATTTGAAGTCTTTGTTGATAATGAATTAGCCTTTGATAGTGGGGTCATGAATTCACGTGATGCTAAAAAATATGTTGAAGTTAGCATCGCTGGAGCAAAACAACTTAAACTAGTCGTTAAAGATGGTGGAAATGGTGATGGATCAGATCACGCCACTTGGGGAGATACAAAACTACATTTTGCCAACAGTGAAAGTGTGGGAATTGATCGAACACAACTCGATGATTTACTAACAAGCATCAGTGAGTTAAATGCAAACCATTATACAGAAGCATCTTGGAGTGAATTAATCTCGGTTGTCACAAGGGTTAATGAACAATTAGCAGCGGGTTATACGCAAGAAATTATCAATGAATTAACAACTCAATTGGCACAAGCTTTAGAACAATTAATTGTGGCAACAAATTACGAATTATTAATTGAATTAGTAGAGCAGGCGAACCTGATTGATTTAGAAGGTTATACAGAAGAAAGTATTGCCCTTTTACAAACCACTATTAATCAAGCAATGGAGATGCTTAAGGCGAATGATAGTCAACAAGCAGACGTCAATCAAATGATTGAAAAACTGCAATCCGCAATAAATGGATTAGAAGAAATAATCGATTTAACTCAAGTTATTGAGTTTGAAGATTCAATTTTAAAATCAGCTATCATTAGCCAATTAAATTTAGCAACAACAGAGATTACACTAGGGGATTTATTAAAATTAACTGAATTAAATGTGAGCTCTTCTCGTATTTCTAGCCTAAAAGGATTAGAGTATGCGAACAATCTAGAGACATTAGATATTTCATATAATGAAATTAAAGATTTGTCTCCATTATCTTCATTAACAAAATTGGTAAATGTTAAAATAGAATACCAAATCATCGAGGGTGGAATGTTAACCCCGCAAGATGGAAAAATTCAATTTAAATTCGATGTGATTAATCGAAAAGGTGAAAACCTATTGCCAATTTTATCTTTAAGAAATAATCGAACCTTCGAGGAGACGACACTTGAAACGATGATTGATGAGAATGGATTTATTACCATTGATGTTAACACATTAGAATCTGGTGTTTATACACTTTATGTTGGCTTCATTGATCACTTTGATGATTTACAACTTCAAGTTCTTTATATGTTCGAAAAGTAAAATCTAACAAATAACAAAAAAGA
>NZ_AEXQ01000079.1:0-832 GCF_000191865.1 Turicibacter sp. HGF1 | reverse complement strand
ATAACCGATAATTTCACGATTAAACAGGTCTACAAGCACACAAAGATAGTGCCAGCGATTTTTTACACGAACGTACGTTAAATCACTGACAACAACGTTTAAATGTGGTTGTTCATCAAAGTTACGATCCACGATATTTTCAGTGTTATCTTCGTTACATTTAGCTGTATGCGGCTTAAATTGAGCAACGGTATAATTCGATACAAGGCCTTCTTGTTTCATGATACGACTAATACGACGACGTGAAACTTGTTGTCCCATCTTTTTTAACTCTTGCTTAATTTTTCGAGTCCCGTAATTATTTCGGCTTCGACGAAAAATCTCAATGATATCAGTAACCAGTTGAGTTTCATCTTTCTTCGGTTTAGACTCATAATAATAAGTGCTACGAGGCACATTAAGGACTTTGCACATCGCTGAAACTGAATATTTGTGTGTATTGTTTTTAATCACATTTATCTTCGTCCTAAGATCAGCGCGGCTTGCTTTAAAATATCATTTTCCATTTCCAATTGCTTAACTTTTTTACGAAGTTGGATTAACTCCTGTTCTTCTTCTGAGCGGTTATCTTTCTCCTTAAAAGAACCTGTAGAAGTTGACTGTTTAATCCATTTATCGAGTAAAGACGATGAGATATCGTATTCACGAACAATATCACATTTACGTTTCCCATTTAAATAAAGCTGGACTAATTGGTTTTTAAATTCATCTGTATACGTACGGCGTGGTCTACGAGTTTTAGTTTGGGTCATGTTAAAGCTCCTTTAGATTGATATTATTTATAATTCTACATGACCTTAAAAAAACTGTCTAATTAATTGTAACCTATCCA
>NZ_AEXQ01000080.1:0-6613 GCF_000191865.1 Turicibacter sp. HGF1 | reverse complement strand
TATCCATTTTTGTCAATGAAGTTTAGAGAATAAACTTTTCATCGTATAAAACCCTCGAAATTCCATAATACTACTTTTTAAATGTACTTTTTTATTATATTGAATTTGTCTAAATATTATATTGAATGTGGTAAAAAAGTCATTCCAATAAAAACGTTTTTTTCCTAAAATTAGGTTGTAAAATGCTTTACTTGGATGTATAATTTGTCAAGTGAAAATTAGAGGGGAGTAAATACTATGTTGTCTTACGAATTTCTATTTGATATTGCTTTAATCTTAATGAGCACTAAGCTTTTGGGATTATTAACAAAAAAAATTCAATTACCACAAGTTGTTGGAGCATTACTAGCTGGATTAATTTTAGGCCCAGCATGTCTAAATGTTTTACATGAAACAGATTTTATCCTTCAGTTATCTGAACTAGGTGTTATCGTTTTAATGTTTACAGCTGGACTTGAAACAGATATGAAAGAATTAAAGAAAACCGGAAAAGCATCTATTATTATTGCTTTACTTGGAATGATTGTTCCACTTATCGGAGGATTTATTATCGCATCCGTATTTAATAAAAATGGAATTTCAGATGCCAATGCACCAATTGTTCTTCAAAATATCTTCATCGGAATTATCCTAACTGCTACTTCAGTAAGCATTACGGTTGAAACATTAAAAGAACTTGGAAAGCTAAGTACCCGTGCTGGAAATGCTATTTTAGGAGCCGCAATTATTGATGATATTTTAGGAGTTATTGCTTTAACAGTTGTAACGAGTGCGACAAACACCGATGTTAGCATCGGATTAGTTTTAATCAAAATCGTTCTATTCTTCATTCTTGGAGGAATAGGTGGCTATATTTTCTCTAAATTCATGAATAAGAGCATGCGTCTTCATAATATGGATTTAAGACGTTTCGTCATCTTATCATTCGTTTTCTGTTTATTATTATCATTTACTGCTGAACACTTCTTCGGTGTTGCTGATATTACCGGTGCCTTTATGGCAGGTTTAGTTTTATCTAACGCACCACGTAAACATTATTTAATGGCGCGTTTTGATACAACAGCGTACATGCTATTATCACCAATTTTCTTCGCAAGTATCGGAATTAAAGTTGTGATTCCAGAAATGTCAGCGTCTTTAATCACTTTCTCAGGAATCTTAATCGTCGTTGCGATTTTAACGAAAATTCTTGGATGTGGGCTTGGAGCAAAACTTTGCCGATATACAAATGCTGAAGCTCTTCAAATCGGAACCGGAATGGTTTCAAGGGGAGAAGTCGCATTAATCGTAGCAAGTAAAGGATCTGCCTTTGGATTAATGGGATCGGTGTTCTTTGGTCCAATCGTTATCATGGTTGTCACTACGACTATTATTACACCAATTCTATTAAAATTAGTATTTTCAAATAAAGCTGCAATAGAAAATTCTCAAGTTGCATTAGAACAAACTGTTGCATAATAAAAAGACCACGAAATTTCGTGGTCTTTTTATTTGTTCAATTTTTCATAGGAAAGATTAAATCCAAAAATATATAAATCCTCTGATTGTTCTAATTCTTCATAATCAACGCCAACGGATTCTAACGAGAATAAATTACTAAAAGAAGTCATCCCACTTCCTTCGGTGAAAACTCTGGTTTCCTTATAAGTATCCATATAATAACCTTCAATACCTTCAACTGTCGTTAAGGTTTCATACTGCATTTTCCCTTCTTGTGTCAATTCCACACGTGTGATAACCGTTTGAGCAGTACAATCTTGCCCTTCATACACAAAATTTTCAAACCAACTTGTCCCAACTTCAAGCGGAGCTTTTAAAATCACTTTATTCGGGATAATAGAATTTAACAACATTTCATTTTTTAGTTGATTATACTGATCTTGATTATTAATATGTTCAATCACAGATTGGTTATCAATTTCGTATGTGAGTGTGAACGTACGATTTTCAAATTCTCCGATTCCATCCATCATTTGTCCTTCAAAACTTAATTCAAAAATATTCCCCTTTTCTTCTGCTTTAATCAATTTTTGAGAATGACCGTATTCAGCATAGCCATTATAGGATTGAATTAAGCCGATTGTTTTTGGAAAAATACTTAACAGTTGAGCATGATAGGGTTCCACTGATTCCATCACTAGCTCATTTCCCGCTTCATCTTCACTTGCTTCCACTTCTCCAATAACCTCATAACTTTTAGCACTGGCTCGACTTGGATAACTTTCTAAAATCTCACCATTTAAAGCAACCTTTAACTTCATCCCTACCTTAACATCTTGCAAATAACTAACTTCCATCAAATCGTATGAACCATTCATCCACTCTTCATAACTTTTATTTAAATCCTGTTCTGTTAAATCAAGTCGCAAAGACATCAACGCTGTATCATCACTAACCGATAACACAACACCTTCGACCACAAAGTTGGGCGTCTCCTCAAATTTAAATAATTGCGAACAACCGATTAAGATAAAAACTAAAATAATTCCACTCAAAATCCACTTCTTCACGTTCAACGTCATCCCCCAATCAGCGTCGTCTTTTACTTCGCTTAAAAATCAGTCTTGCCAAAATAACAACAAAAAGAACTACCACAAAATACGGTAAACACCCAATCAGCTTAATCACTAAAATCTTAGAATAAGATGCCATTTGACCGAGTTGCATGACTAGTTCCTCACTAATCGCTTCTTGCCAAGACGTTGCCGGATTTTTAACTAAATAAAAAGAAATCGTTACCTTCACCATATCTCGTTTTTCTTTAAGTGACTGCCATTCATCAAGTTCTGTTCGAACACGAGATAACTCCGTTTCAATTGCCAAAATTTCCTCTAATTCGTAAGCCTCTGACAACAATTCTTGATACCGTTTTTCTTGAATTGATAAATTCTTAATCCAACTATCAATCCCCTCTACTAGTAGCATTTCAGTATCAGTATATGTCTTGATTTCACTAACTTGCAAACTTGACGAAACCTTACCTAAAAAGTCAGTCATCGACGCATGAGAAACCGCTATCGTGAATCTAGCAACAGGATTACTTGATGGTGTATCAGTAGAACAAATAAAGGACGACACTAAGTTGACCGATGCCTCATCTATCAAAGTTTGTAAAAGTGTAAGACTCTCATCTAGGTCTACAACCGAAACATTTACTTCTACATTTTGATAAGTCTTATACTGTTCTGTCGCATCAGTCTGTAAGAGAGTGCTAGGATTTTGAGTCGAAACCTCTTCAGTCCTAGTTAATAATTGAGTAGGAATTAAGCTAACTAACATTAAAATAAAAATAGAAAGGATGATAAAAATCATCCCTTTTTTTATAGCTGTCCAAACATCCACTAAGATTCCCCCTCATCTTCGGTTTGTTTGAATTAAAATTTTAAATCTTCTTTAAACATTACTTTTAATGCATCAGAAATCGTATCGACACCTATCACTTCAATGCCTTGGGGTGGTGTCCATCCACCAAGATTTTTCTTTGGTATAACAGCACGTGTAAATCCAAGCTTTTTAGCTTCTTTAATGCGTTCTTCAATACGTGAAACACGTCTAATCTCACCTGTTAAACCGACTTCTCCCATATAAACATCACCACTTGGTGTCATCTTATCTTTATAACTTGAAACAATACTTGCAACAATTGCTAGGTCAACAGCCGGCTCATCAAGTTTAACACCACCTGTTACTTTGACGTAGGTATCTTGATTTTGTAAAAAGAATCCCATGCGTTTTTCTAAGACTGCTAAAATCAATGACACACGATTATGATCAACTCCAGAAGCCATACGCTTCGGATTACCAAATGAAGTTGGTGTTAAAAGCGATTGAATTTCTACAAGAATTGGTCTCGTTCCCTCAATAGAAGCCATAATAGCCGTTCCCGGTAACCCTTTCGTACGATCCTCTAAAAAGACCTCAGATGCATTGGTTACCTCATCTAACCCTTCTTCCTTCATATCAAAAATTCCGATTTCATTCGTTGAACCAAAACGGTTTTTAACTGCTCGTAAAATACGATATGTATGATGACGGTCTCCCTCAAAATAAAGAACGGTATCGACCATATGTTCAAGTAAGCGAGGTCCCGCTATATTTCCGTCCTTCGTCACGTGTCCGACAATAAAGACAGAAATCCCTCCGATTTTTGCAATCTTCATTAATTGTGCCGTACATTCACGAACCTGTGACACACTACCTGGTGCTGATGTAACCTCAGGCATATGAATCGTTTGAATCGAGTCAATAATAACAAATTCAGGTTTTAACTGTTGAATTTGTCGGTCAATCAACGTTAAATCTGTTTCAGCATAAATATATAGATTATCACTTACAACACCTAAACGTTCCGCACGAAGCTTAATTTGGCGAGCCGATTCCTCACCTGATACATATAAAACTCGAACGTTTTTAGCTGCTAAATCTTGTGCAGTTTGAAGCAGTAACGTCGATTTTCCAATTCCAGGTTCTCCCCCACAAAGAACTAACGATCCTCGTACAATTCCACCACCAAGTACACGATTTAATTCACTCATCGATGTGTGAATACGAGCTTCTTCACTCGTTTCAATTTCATGTAATTTTTGAGGTTTCGTCATTGATTCACTTGCTACAAAGCCACGACGAGCCTCAGCCTTTGTTGGCTTTAATTCCTCAACCATTGAATTCCATTCACCACAACCTGTACAACGTCCAACCCATTTTAAACTTTCCATTCCACATTGTTGACAGAAAAATGATGTTTTTGTTTTAGCTCTTGCCATTTGGTGCCTCCTCATAAATTGTATAGTCTTCTAATCTCATTATCACATATCTGTGCAAGATATCCTAGCCGTGTATAAATCTTTTTGAATCAAACGCATAAACTATATATAAGTCGAGATAAGTTTTTCATACTTGGAAAACTTTTAACTTATTACCCTATCAATTGAGGATGGTTCGCTTTGCCCACCGCTAGGTGACTCATTACCTCCCAGCAGAGGATAGCTAAGATTTCGACTGATGTCTCACTACTTAGCACAGGAACCCCCTATAGTTATACCTCTGTACCAAAAGGGCTTCAGTACTGAGACAAATTTATAATAGTGAAATACATTTCTGTTTCTATATAGTAAAAGGTAACAACACAAACTCTACAATTATATATACGATTATATTTCTATTTTACCTTTTTTAAAATTAGAAAATAGCTCTTTAATATTTTTTATCTTTACTTATAACAGATTTAACGTAACAAGTTGTAAAAATTTTTTAAATAGACAAAAACTACTGCTTCTTATATAGTAAACTTATAGTAGTTTTTCAACAATTAAACAGAGGTGATCAAATGGAAGAAATCATGCAACGCGCCATATTAGTTGGTGTTGATTTAAATAGTGATAAAAATTTTGAATACAGTGTCGAAGAATTAAGAAACTTAGCAGAAGCTTGTAATGTTGAAGTCGTTGGTTTATTAACTCAAAAACTTGAGCGCGTAAACTCTGCTTGCTATATTGGAACAGGAAAGGTAGAAGAAGTCGCTTTATTAGTCGCTCAAAACGATGCTAACTTAGTTATCTTTAATGATGAACTGTCTCCTTCTCAAATTCGTAACCTAGAAGCAGGATTACAATGTAAAGTAATTGATCGTACTATTTTAATTCTAGATATCTTTGCTCGTCGGGCAAAAACTCGCGAAGCACAACTTCAAGTAGAGGTTGCACAACTTCGTTATATGATGCCTCGTTTAATTGGATTAAATGCTTCATTATCTCGTCAAGCCGGTGGAATTGGTTCAAAAGGACCTGGAGAGAAAAAGCTTGAACTTGACCGTCGTCGTATTGAAGAGCAAGTGCATCGTTTAAATAAAGAACTCGATTCTTTAGTACTTGCACGCCAAAATCAACGAAAATTGCGTAAACGTAATGCGACTCCAGTTGTTGCTCTTGTTGGATATACGAATGCAGGTAAATCAACCACGATGAATGCTTTATTAAAAATCTCAAACTCACAACTTGATAAAGTTGTTTTTGAAAAAAATATGTTGTTTGCAACACTTGAAACATCAACTCGTCAAATTCAACTACCAGATAATAAGCAATTTTTATTAACTGATACTGTAGGATTTGTCAGCAAACTTCCTCACCAATTAGTAAAAGCATTCCGTTCAACACTTGAGGAAGTAACTGAAGCCGATCTTTTACTTCATGTTGTAGATTTATCTCATCCTGAATTTGAAACACAAATTGAAATCACAAACAAAGTATTAGCAGAATTAGGCGTTTCAGAAACACCAATGGTTTATGTTTATAATAAATCAGATTTAGCACCGGATGAAATTGCACCTCCAACAGATCAAGATTCTGTTCGTATTTCTGCTAAAAACTTAGAAAATATTGATGAATTAATTAATATGATTAAGCACCACATTTTCCAAAACTACGTAAAGGCTACCTTCTTGATTCCATATGATCGTGGAAATCTTGTTTCTTATTTAAATGAAGTAGCCACTGTATTTTCAACGGAATACCAAGAAAACGGAACGTTAATTACAGTAGAATGTTCAGCGCATGACGCACAGAGATTATCTGAATACATAATAAAAACAACTACACTAATTTAAGTTAGTAGTTAG
>NZ_AEXQ01000081.1:0-49512 GCF_000191865.1 Turicibacter sp. HGF1 | reverse complement strand
AATTTTTTCTTCAGCTTTTAATTGTTTCATCGCTTTTTCGACGTCTTTCTTTTCAAGACCTGTTAACTCTACAATTTTACCATTGTTAAGAGGTTCTCCAGCATTTTTCATCGCTTCAAGAATTTTTTCTGTATTTTCCATGCTTAGCACCTCCTGTCTTCATTTATAATGACACTATCATAATTCATCTACCTAATATTGTCAAATAATAGGATAAAATATAACGTTTTTTAATCAGTCTTCGTTTTTAGAACCCTTAAAGACAGCGAAATTCGATTATTTAGATAACTGATCGATATAAGTTTTAATCAGCTGCTTGACTTCTATTTCCGTGAAACCAAGTTGTTCAAAAACCGCCAAACTCACAATTAACACTCCCTTTAATACTTTTAAAAAGATCATTCACTAAATATTTTGACTTAGTGTACGTAACTCCATCTTCAAGTCGATAGTTATATTGTAATTCAATCTCTTTTAAAAGATAGGTCTTCTCATTCATTTTAATCTCTCCTTCTAATACCGATTCATTATCGTTTTCATCTTTCTATTATAGCAAATCGCCCCTATTTCGCTGACTTTTTTTATCAGACTAATCAAAACTAATCTTTCATCCTGAAGCGTTAATACTTAAACTTTTTTCTTAACGATTTTAAATAGTAAAAGAAAATGGATACTAATATAATCGAAACGGCTATCCCTATTCCTGTACTAAATGTATTATGAAGATGACTTGAAAACTCAGGTTCATCATTTAAAATAAAAGCTCTCATCGCATAATAAAGACTTCCTCCGGGTACTAATGGAATAACAGATGGCACTAAAAAGACAATAGCAGGAGATTTTAAAACACGGGCAAAGATTTCTGAATAAGCGGTTGCAAAAATTCCTGCAATTAAGTTACTTAAAAAAGCATCTTGATGAATAGAAAAGAGCCATAAATAAATGGTAATCGTAACCATTCCCCCAATCGTACCATAAATCAGTCTATCTTTCCTTACTCGAAAAAGGAGTGCAAACCCTAAACTCTCAATGGTTGCACTGATGATTAAAATCATATTTTCTTTCATTGTAATAGACCTCCCATAAAGTATAATGCTAATGAAAATCCACACGCAATGGCTGACGCAACTAAAATTGACTCAAAAAATCGCATTAAGCCAGCTAATAAATCTCTAGATAAAATCTCTCTAAAAGCTGTCATTATTCCAAGACCCGGGATTAAAACCATAATATCTCCAATCATTATCTTATCAATGTTTTTTCCAATCCCTAACTTAACTAATAAAATCGTCAGCATTCCAGCGAGCATGGAACACAATACCATATATAAGACCTGATTCATGTAATCTTTTTTAAAATAATTATCTAAGTAAAAAATAAAAGCTGCCACGATGGCAGATGGAACCATGTCGATGACTTCTCCTCCAAAGTAAATACAAGAACTTGTCGCAATGAGAATACAACCCAAGCAGACAGAAAAATTGATTGGAGGGCGAGATTGTTCCAATTCATTAATTTTTTCTCGAACTTCTATACAATTTGGTGCTGTCTCGCAAATCAGACGAGATAACGTATTCACGCCTTCTAACCCTTCAAGATTTGTACCATAAGAATATATTCGCCTCGTTTGCGTAATAATGTCACCATCAGTTGTTTGGATGGTCGCAATAATTAATGATCTGATCGCAAAAACATCAATTCGTTTAACTCCATATGCTTTGCAAATCCTAATAATAGAATCTTCAACACGTCCAATCTCTGCACCACATTTTGTTAGCTTCTCGCCAATATCTAATGCAAGCATTAAAACTTGCTGTGGATGATTCTTTTCTTCATTCATGACGACAACTCCTACTGTTAACTCTTCAATCTTAAACAAATGTTTTGTTAATCTTAACGTTCTATTATTAGTATTGACACAAAAATGGTGAATCATAACTAATTTTTACTAAGTCAGTGGTGCTAGTATAGTTTTATGGACACACTTAAGTTAAGTCGCTACAATAGACTTAATAAAAGGATGTGTCTGTATGAAAAAATATAATACTGAATTTAAATCAATGATTGTTGAACTTTATAAAACCGGACATTCAGTCAAAGAACTTAGTCGTGAATATGGTGTATCAGAAGTCACTATCTATAAATGGATCAAACAAATTGCTCCTATTACTTCAATCGATGATACTGACATCACACTTGAGGAGATTAAGCGCATGAAACAAGAGATGTTACGTCTACAAGAGGAAAATGAAATCTTAAAAAAGGCTATGACCATATTCGTGAGAAAGTAACTCAATCTGAATTATGTCAGTTTATTGATCAACATCATCAAGAACATGATATTAAGCAACTTTGTGAGGTCTTAAGTGTCCCAAGAAGCACTTATTATCAATCCAAGCATCAAATTGAATCTAAGTGGAAACGTGAAAATCATCAACTGCTTGAACGAATTAAGAAGATTTATTTTGAAAGTAGCCGTCGATATGGTGCCATTAAGGTACACCGTCAATTGATTAAAGAAGGATTCTCTGTTAGCTTGAAACGTGTTCAGCGATTAATGAAATCAGGCGGTTTAGCTTCGATTATTCAAAAGAAATATACCCCATACAAACAATCTAAAGAACTTGTTTTAGATCGTGATAATATTCTAGAACAGGATTTTTCGACGACTTCAATTAATCAAAAATGGGTATCAGATATTACTTATATTCACGTTCAAGAAGAAGGTTGGTGCTACTTAGCTTCAGTCATGGATTTACATTCAAAGAAAATTATTGGTTATCATTTTTCTAAGCAAATGACAACGGACATTATTGTTCAAGCCTTAAAGAATGCTTATGTTTCTCAAAGCCCCAAAGACAAGGTTATACTCCATACTGATTTAGGGACACAGTATACCAGCCAAGACTTTAAAAACTTAACTTCAGAACTTAATGTCGTTCAATCTTTTAGCCGTAAGGGATGCCCTTACGATAATGCTTGTATTGAATCGTTCCATGCCACTTTAAAGAAAGAAGAAGTGTATCAAACCAAATATGTGACGTTTGAACAGGCTAGAATGGCCTTATTTCAATATATTGAGGGCTGGTACAATCGTAAAAGAATTCATGGATCCATTAATTATTTAACACCAGAAGAATGTGAGCAACTTGCACGACAAATTGCTTAAAAACTTAACTTTTTTGTGTCCAAAATATTGACCTAGATCCACAGACTTTAAATGGCCTAAATTTATTTAACAAAAGAACCTATTAAATAAATTTAAGCCATTTACTTAATAGGTTATTCATGTCACTTTCTAAGCTCGTTTTATCATTTCTATTAGGAAAATAAATGTTTTTTAGTTGTGATGTTTCAAGATAGACTTTCCTCTCTTAGTAAACCTAGCTTAACTAACTGTGGCTTTATCCTCATTTTTACCTTTCACCAAACTTATTCCAATACCAAAAATAACGGTTAATAGGACAATCCCCCATCCCCCAGCAATTAGATTAGATACTGGATAACCATCATATGGTGTTGTTAAATTTGTGATTAAATAAGTCACACTAATAAATAAGAAGATAACTGGGCAAAGGTATTTGATGCAGGCACTCCACCACTTTCCATATTTAAAATCGGTATTACTGTTGAGATAGTCGCGGATGTTATCCGCTCCAAATACCCATCCTAAAGCTAAACATTCAACGAATCCAATCGCAATTAAATTAAAGTCATTCACAAAGTGATCCACAACATCTAACCAATAAAGTCCAGCCCGTGTCGCAAAAATTAGACTCGATGCAAATCCAATCACACATACCCATAACGTTGTTTTGGATTTATTCCATCCAAATTTATCAACCACCGCTGTAATAATAGCTTCAACAATCGAAAAGGCAGAATCAATTGCAAGGGTAAATAACATGATGAAAAAAACAAGAGAAAATAAAATGACTACCAAACGGCCACCTGGCATTTGAGCTAACGCCTCAGGATACGTTACAAAAGCTAGCATAATCCCCGTATGCTTCATTTGTGAAATCGGTGTTCCACTGACTGCTGATAAGTATCCAAGTGTCCCAAAGGCTGCGATTCCGGATAAAAAGCTAATTCCCGCATCTGCAAACCCAATGATCATCGCATCTTTTGTTACTTCTGCCTCTTTGTTTAAATAACTACCGTAGGCCACCATAATAGAAAATAAGATACTCAAACTAAAGAATATTTGACCGTAAGCTGCCGCCCACACATTAATATCTAGTAATGCTGACCAATCTGGAACTAAGTAATAACTCAAACCGTCAAATGCTCCCGGTAAAGTCATCGCACGAATAATTAAGAAAACAAGTAAAATAACAGGTAAAATAACGGTATACTTCACGACTTTCCCGACTGATGTGACTCCGTGACGGATACAATACCAAATGCAAACCCAAGCAAAAATAAGTGCTAAAAACACCACAGGACTAAAACCACCGAAATCAAACATTCCACTCGAAACCTGTAATACATCCCCCGTAAAGATATCAGCTGCCCCTTTTTCAATCCAAGGTGACTTAAATGACAGCGCCACATACTCAATGACCCATGCGACGACCACTGAATAATACGCACAAATACAAAATGCTGTTCCGACTCCCCACCAACCAATCCATTCAAACTTTTTATTCATTTTTGCAAAAGCACTTGGAGCACCAGACTGATATTTCTTCCCGATAGATAACTCAAGTGCTAATAATGGAATTCCAGCTGTTAGTAACGCCACAAAATAAGGAATTAAGAAGGCACCTCCCCCATTTGCATACGCAATCCCCGGAAATCGCCAAGCATTTCCAAGTCCAACCGCCGAACCAATGGCAGCCATAATAAAAGTACTTCTTGAACTCCATTGTTGTCTTGCCATACACTCATCCCCCCTGATTTCTAATCTATAATTAACTCTTCTTGATCATGATTTCCCCTTCATAATCAAATAATTAATTACCAATAATTGTAATTCAATGTTATTCTAACATATCTCATCAAAAACACAAGACACATTTTGGACATATTTATAAAAGAAAAAAATCGCTTTTCTCTAAAAAATAGAAAAGCGATTTTTAAATAAAATTTGAGAAACTCAAAGAATGATGCACACTTTATTCATGAAATAGCCTATGTACGAGAGTGCACTAAACAGACATGATTAAGATACTGTTACAAAAATGGAAGCAAATGAATCTACAATAATTCGATGTACTGTCCATATCCCGCTTCTTTCATGTTTGATTTTGGAATAAAACGTAAGGCAGCTGAATTAATACAATATCGTAAACCACCCGATGATAAGGGTCCATCATTAAACACATGACCTAAATGAGAATCTGCTTTTTGACTTCGCACCTCAATTCGATGCATCTGATGGGACCAATCGGCTTTCTCCTTAATCATACTCCGATGAATGGGCTTTGAAAAGGCAGGCCACCCACAGCCCGAATGAAATTTATCACGTGATAAAAAGAGGGGTTCCCCACTCACAACATCAACATAAATTCCTTCTTCAAAATGTTGATCATATTCATTAGTAAATGGAGGCTCGGTTCCATTATTTTGTGTCACTTCATATTGCATCGGAGTTAATCTAGCTCTTAACTCGTCTTGAGTTGGTTTTTGATACTTCATCTAACATTACACCACCTATAAAAAATTCATATGCTTTATTATCGCCCAATCAGTGAGTCCCTAATCTGTAAGTAGCTGAAAATAAAAACAGAGGGATTAAACATCCCTCTAGCGACCTATCTGGTTTCGATAAACTAATATAGCAAACTCAATTTCTGTATCAAGTGTTTGAACTGGGTTTAACTTCATTTGATCTTCTCGGCCTGTTTTATAATAATACGGTGTCATCATAAATAAGCTAACGATATCATGATTATTTGTAAGATGCATCATCTCTTTAATATCATGTCTTTCAATTAACTCAAAACCATCTACCTCTAAATTCTCAATGACATTTTCATAAGGCGTGTCATATACCGCTTTTTTTAACGACCATAAATGTTTCTCGAGTGGAATGACTTTAATCAAAAGTCCATCTTCTTTTAACGCACGTTGACATTCCTCACCTAAAAACGGAGCAAAAATAGAAATGATGATGTCACATGATTGATCCGCGACTGGTAAATCAGCAATACTTGCCACTGCTAATTCAATCTTTTTATTACGTTTGGCTGCATAATCAACGGCACACTTTGAAATATCAATCCCAAGCATCTTAATGTGCAAAGACTGCTCCGTTAAATGCTTTAGTATATGATCCGTATACCAGCCCTCACCACAACCAGCATCTAAGATTACATCCTGATCTTTGGCATGCTTGTTTACAACATCTTGCAGTTTTTCACGTAAAACATTGTAATAACCTGATTCTAAAAATTCTTTTCGGGCCTGAACCATTAATTTATCGTCACCATGACGCTTTTTTTTCGTTTGTTGTGACATTAAAAGATTAATGTATCCACTCTTTGCTCTATCAAAGTTATGTCCCTTGTGACATTTATAGCTTCTTTCTTCTACTACTAATTGGGTTTGACAAAGCGGACATATAAAATTACTGATCATGATCCATGAACCTCACTTCATAACTATATTTTTATCTTATTATATCATAACTGACGTAAAATGATTAAATTGACTATTCATTAAAGATTCTGTTTAATTCTGGTCATTTTTGAAGAATTTTAATTATTTCCATGGTGATGATTTATTTCAAAATTAAACCACACCTTAGCTCGTTGGTTCCAAACTTCATTTTCAATCAATCCATCATGAAAATCAGTTGCTTCAAATGAGCGTAAGAAATTAATATTGGCATTAAATCCTTCTTCAATCGACTGTACAATTAAACGAGCCCATATCGGTGCCACTTCATAAAGCGAGCTCTTGTACATCGTTTGTTTAAAATCCTCAACTGAATACAATGCAATATGATGACTAGCTTGCCACTTGCCATCTTCAAAACTTAAGATAGCATACTCAGCCCCACTCCACTGATTAAAATGGACTCCCGCTGCACCTGGATTTAACACCAGTGTCTGATTCACTTCTTTTTTCCAAGGTCGATGCGAATGTCCACAAACGAGTACTTCAGTTTGACAAGCTTGAACTGCTTCTAATAAACGATCTTGTTCTTTATCCTCATATAAGTGCTCACTAATATGAAAGGGTGATCCATGTACAATCCTGATCCACCCACACTTCCCACACGACCTCACACACGAATCAGATAACCCTTTAATATACTCCACATTTTCTTTCGTTAACGTTTTCGCCGTCCATACGACACTTGCCATCTGTTCATAGTTTCTCCAGTGTTGGTTCTCACCTTTTAAATAACTCAAAACATAATCTTCACGATTTCCTTTGATCACCGTTGCATTTAGGGTCTTAATATAATCTAAAACCTCATTAGGTTGCGAACAGTCTGCGATTAAATCGCCTGCAATGATATAATCACTGATTCCTGCTTTATTTAAGTCGCGAATAATCGCCTTCAAGGCATGTAAATTCCCATGAATATCTGCTATCACACCTATTCTCATTTGACAATCCCCTTTCTAAGGCTTTTATTATATCAAAAAAGAGTCATAATTAAAAAATTACGACTCTTTTTTCTTATTTTATTCCGATTCCAAATTGGTTAACACTAATCGAGCGATGGTAAATGCCATATTCATATCGCTTTCATCGTGATTGGTCAATAAAATGACGGATACTTTATCTTCTTTATGATGCAAAAGCATGGAATGCCATCCAATCAAGTTACCAGGATGGGAAATCGTATTCTCAAGATACATATCAACGTACCACCCATAACCGTAATCCTTATTGCCAATTTTAGAATACGGTGTAGACATCATCTTAAAACTTTCCTCAGAAATCAACTCATTTTTAGCAAGCGCTCGATCATACTTAAACAAATCCATAACGGTTGAATGCAAACCACCTGAAGCATATCCAAACGAAGGATTCAAAATCTTCGCATTATAACCCTCTGCAATATTTCCATTATAAGCGGTTGCCATATTATCTAGTGGCACCGCATCCATATTTAATCCTGAATCTGTCATCTCGCAAGGCTCTAAGATATTAAGTCGAACATAATCAGCATAAGACATTCCTGTAATTTGCTCAATAATGGCCCCCAGAAGATCATAACCTAAATTTGAATAAATCGCATAGACACCTGGTTCTTCATAATACAGATTATTTTCCTTAAAAGCATCTGCAATCACCTGATCAAGCGTCGTCGCCTGATTATAATTCGTCAAATCATCGCCTGAATAAAGAGCCGAGGTGTGGGTTAGCAATTGATGGATGGTAATTTCTTCTCCATGGGGTAACGTTGGAAAATACGTATCAATCGTTTGCTCAAGAGTCAATTGCCCACTTTCGACTAATTGTAAAATGCTAACAGCCACAAATGACTTTGAGACCGAAGCAATCTGAAACTTTTTATCAATTGTCATCGGTTCATGATTTTCAACATTAGCTAACCCATAACCTTTAACTAAAATTAAATCATCACCTGTTGAGACTAACGCTACTCCATTGAATAACTGCTCTTGCAAATAAGCATCAATTGATTTTGCAACGGTCTCATAATCCTTTGAAATTATTTCCGTCACGATTTCCTCTTCGACTGTTTCTTCTTGAGATGCTATATCTATAACATCACTCTCTTCTAGTGATGACTCCATTTTAAACTCTTCATGTCCACTTTTTTGACAACCACTCAATAATGCAGTAACGATTGCCACTGCCAAAGCTCTTTTATTCATAAATCCTCCCTTAAAACATCGACCCTATTCCTTCTAAACTCTAATATCCTCCCTTCGTTACTAGTTTATCATACGATTCAAAAAATTCATCTCTTTTCTGTCGATAATTGTCATTTTTGTACAATAATTTTATATCCCTTCCACAAATCTTTCTCACTATAGGATAGATCTTTAGATGACTGAATTCACATAAAAAAATAAAGATGAACAGACTCATCTTTACCTTTTTGTCTTTTAATATCCAAGTTGATGTTTAAATCGATTCACAATTTCAGAGCCTTTATAAACGGATAAATACTTTTCAAATAATAAACGATAACATGGTAACTTAGACTCATTTAAATCAAATGATAAATGAATCTCATTTGGGTCGACTTGAAAATTAACACCTTTATCATAACCATTTTCAATCCCCAATGCATACGTTCCCCAATCAGAATAAACATAGCATTGATTTTGTAAAATATCGTCATCACTAATCGGTAATAAGTTTCCATTATCATCAAGTGTTGCTTTCACATTTTCAATCGGATTTATGAAATCAACATAAATATGCTTAATCTCACAATCTGCATTGACAACTTTGAATTGAATCTCATTATGATTTACTTCTTGTACCTCTAAACAGACATGATCATTTTGATAATACTTTCCTTCATGTGTCAGAGTTTGAATCCCTTCTTCACTTTCAATTGAAACTGATTTAAGATAATTAAATAACTTGTAAATCATGACTTTCACCTCAGCAATTTTGTATTTCTGAAGGATTACATAGTTTAATGAATAGCATGAGTCCATACAGCTACTTTCACGACCACCATTATCAGTTTGAAATAGATTTCAATTCTAATCCTATATGGCTTATTATATGTCTGATAAAAGTAGAATATTCTTTCTATAAAATGAAAAGTAGCGCATTGCGCTACTTTTTAAAATTAAATGTGTTAAACAGCTAATGGAATCACTCGCTCCCATGGAAAATGCGGTTGGCCAAAGTGTCCATACGCTGCTGTTTCTTTAAAAATCGGTTGACGTAACTCTAACATCTCGATAATCCCTTGAGGATGTAGTTTAAAGTTTTCCTTAATAATAGAAACTAATTTTTCGGTTGAAACTTTAGCTGTCCCAAAGTCTTCAATTAAGATTGAAGTAGGTTCTGCAACTCCAATAGCATAAGATAATTGAATTTCACATTTATCAGCCAGTCCATTTGCAACAAGATTCTTTGCAATAAAACGTGCCATATAGGCTGCACAGCGATCGACTTTTGTTGAATCTTTTCCTGAGAAAGCTCCCCCTCCATGGCGGGCATAGCCACCATATGTATCAACTATAATTTTACGTCCTGTTAAACCAGCATCCCCATCAGGTCCTCCAACGACAAAACGTCCTGTAGGATTAATAAATAAACGTGTTTTTTCATCCATTAACGTTGTCTCAATAATTGGAGAAATAACATGCTCTTTTAAATCAGTAACGATTTGGGCATGAGACACTTCTTCATCATGTTGAGTTGAAATGACAATCGTATCAATACGAACTGGCTGATTTTGTTCATCATATTCAACCGTTACTTGTGTTTTACCATCTGGTCTTAAATATGAAAGTGTTCCATTTTTACGAACTTCACTTAAACGTTTAGCCAGTTTATGTGCCAACGAAATCGGTAATGGCATAAATTCTTCTGTTTCACGGCAAGCATATCCAAACATTAACCCTTGATCTCCAGCTCCAATCACCGCTTCTTGCTCATCGAATTCTCGTGCTTCAAGTGATTCATTAACCCCTTGTGCGATATCTGGTGATTGAGCATTTAACTCAACCATGACACGACAGTTATTAGCATCTAATCCAATCTCTTTTGCTATGTAGCCAATTTCACGAATCGTTTCACGAACAACAGATTCGAAATCAACACTTGCCGTTGTTGTAATTTCCCCTGTTACTAACACTAAATCTTTAGATGCAACGGTTTCGCAAGCCACGCGAGCCATTGGATCTTGTGCTAAGATGGCATCTAAAATAGCATCTGAAATCTGATCACAAACTTTATCCGGATGCCCTTCTGTAACTGATTCTGATGTAAATAATTTACGCTGTTTCATCGATGATTTCTTCCTCTCTTTTTTTACCTGATACTAATAAAGCAAGTTCCCTTAATACTTTACATGCCACTAACGTTGAGACATTCGATTGATCATAATGCGGGCTTAACTCAACCAAGTCTGCTCCTACTAACTCAACCTCTGCGTTCTTAAGTGCCGTAAACACTGTTTCTAGCTCACGATAAGTAATGCCTCCCGCTTCTGGAGTTCCTGTTCCAGGGAAAATGGATGGATCTAACACATCTAAATCAAGTGTGACATACACTGGACATCCTTTTAAAGACTTCAGAACTTTAGCGACACTGTGAACCGTAAACGGCTCCATATAAGTATGGTAATCTTTTAATGCAAAATTAAACTCTTCCTTTGTTCCCGAACGAATTCCAAATTGAAAAATATGTCCATCCCCAAGTAAATCATGTATACGACGAATGACTGTCGCATGGGATAACGTCTCATTATGATACGTCTGACGCAAGTCTGTATGAGCATCAAAGTGAAGCACATGAATATCTTGATACTTTTCAAAAAGAGCCTCCATGACTGGAAGAGTAACCAAATGCTCTCCTCCAATCATCAACGGCTTTTTCCCTGCTTCTAATACTTCTTTTGTCACTTCTTTAATTTCTTCTAGACATTTTATTGTATTACCATTCGATAAATTGACATCCCCTAAATCACAAATCTTGAAGTCTTCTAAATCTAAATCAAGCAATGGACTGTAGGTCTCGATTCCTTCTGATTCACATCGAAGTTGTCCAGCCGCAAAACGTGTTCCAGGACGATAAGAGGTCGTTCCATCAAAAGGAGCCCCAAAGACAACCACTTCTGCTTCTTCAAAACTGACATCCATTGCCATAAACGTTGCACGATTACTTAATCGTTTTTGCATCTTCTAACATCTCCTTCACATAAGTTGGGAGCATAAATGACCCCATATGTAAATCTGTATTATAATACTTCGTTTTCAACCCTAAAGCTTGCCATTTATCTACTTTAGCATCTAGAAGTGGATCAAGCGTTTTAGAAGCAAAGCCAAATAACCAATGCCCTGATGGATAAGTTGGAATATGTGCTTGATACACTTTAGAAATTGGGAAAATTCGATGAATCTTCTCATGTGCTCGCTTCATTTCATGTGCATTATGAGCAAAATATGGACTTTCATTTTGATTCACTAAAATTCCATCTTTTGATAAAATACGATAGCAATTTTCATAGAATTCAGTTGTAAACAACCCTTCTCCAGGTCCAATTGGATCCGTTGAATCCACAATAATTAAATCATAAGTTCCTGATGTAGCGTTTGCTACCCATGCCACTCCATCTTCAAAGTATAAGTTCACTCGCTCATCCTCTAATTTAGAGGCCGTAATCGGTAAATATTCTTGTGAGGCTCGAACAACTAGCTCATCAATTTCAACCATATCAATCTTTTCGATTTGAGGATATCGTGTTAGTTCACGAACGGTTCCACCGTCACCGCCGCCGATTACTAGCACCTTTTTAATGGCTGGATTCACACACATTGGGGTATGTACAATGCAGTCATGATAAATAAATTCATCTTTCTCATTGACCATCATTAATCCATCTAACGTTAAAAATGTACCGAGTTCTTCACTTTTAAATACATCAACTTGCTGAAAATCTGATTTCTTTGAAAATAATTGCTTCTCAACCTTTACTGAGAAACGTACCTTATTTGTCCATTCTTCTGTATACCAAAACTCCATCTTGATCTCTCCTTATCTTTGTGACGCTATCCAGCTTGTTCGACTGGTTTATGTGTAATTAATCCTAAATCTTCTTTACTATGTTTCTGAATTTTAGAGGTTAATCCTCTTGGAATTTCAATTGATTCACTAAATTCTGCTTTTAATAAGTCTTCTAAATATTCAAAACTCTTCCATGGATCAATATCGCCACATGTAAAGAAATCCGCTGAAGCAAATCCATACTCCGGCCAAGTATGAATCGTTAAATGAGATTCTGCTACGATAACAGCACCACTTACGCCCCATGGATTAAAATGATGGAAAACCGATTCAACAATCGTTGCTTTTGCTTCAATGGCTGCCTCATTCATTGATTTTTCAATATACATTGGATTCTTTAATACTTCTTTATCGCAATTATAGTATTCAACTAAAATATGGCGACCTAATGTTTCAACTTTATGCATCTTTTAGGACTCCTTTTTTGTTTATTTAATGACTAAAATGTGATCTAAATTTTTATCCGTTTGATCCGTTAAAAAAGCACCACTTTTAATTAACTGTTTTAAGGTTCGAATGACTTCATTTGTAATGAGTTCACCTGGTGCAATAATTGGAACCCCTGGGGGATAGGCTAAAATAGATTCTCCCGAAATTTTCCCTGATGATTCTTCAAGAAGAACTAACTCTTTCTCGCTAAAATAAGCATCACGAGGTGAGAGTTTAACTTCTGGTTCAATTTGTCGAGTAGGAATTAAATGACTTGTTTTAGCCTTCGTATAACGTTTAGATAACAAACGAAAAGCTTCAATTAAACGCTCAATATTTCGCTTAGAATCCCCTAAACTAATAATAGCTAAGACGTTATTTAAATCCGCCATTTCAAGTTGGATGGAAAATTCCTTCCACAACAAATCGTATACTTCAAAACCAGTCATCCCAAGTCCGGCAACATGGATTCCAAGTTTGGTCACATCAAATGGACGTTTAGAATCCTGAGGTTGAATGGTTTGAATTCCTGGAATTTGATTGAGTTGTTCTCTCGCATAATGACTTAAGTTAATGACATGACTTAATCGTTTGTTGCCATGTAAGACTAAATTTTGTCTCGCTCCATCTAAGCTTCCCATAAGTAAGTATGATGCGGATGTGGACTGGAGCATATTAATGACTTGTTGAACTTTCATGACATCCACTCGACTCGAATTGACAAGCATGGCTGATGCCTGTGTGAGTGCCCCACCTGTTTTATGGAGACTGACACAGGAAATATCTGCCCCAAGCTCCATCGCTGATGGAGGCAATCCCTCGTGAAACGGAAAATGCGCACCATGCGCTTCATCGACTAACACTAAAACATTTCGCTCATGACTGATCGTAATAATGGTCTTCAAGTCCGTCACAAATCCATAATACGTTGGATTGAGCAAAAAGACGGCTTTAATTTCTTCATCGCTCATTAATGCTTTTTTTATCTCCTGTGGATCCACATTGGCTGAAATTCCTTCTTTACTTCTAAACTCAGTCGGTAAATAAACAGGAATCGCACCACACAAAATCAATCCGTTAAGTGCAGACTTATGAATATTACGTGGTAATAAGACTTTATCACCTGGTTTTAAAACAGACATTAACATGCAATGAATCGCAGACGTTGTCCCATTTGTCATAAAAAAAGCAGCATCTGATTGATAGGCATCAGCAAGTAGAGCTTGTGATGCGGCAATGACCCCCTTTGGGTTAGAGACATTGTCTAGAAGTGGCAATGAATTGACATCTAATTTCATCAGCTCCGTTCCAAAATAGTCTCTTAGTACTTTCACCCCAACGCCTCGCTTGTGTCCTGGTACATCAAAAGCAGCAATATCTTTCTCACCATATTGTTTAAGAGCGTTAAGCAGTGGCAACTTTTGATGATGAGTTTTTTGAAATGCCAATTCTCTGTTCTCTCTCAATTCTTTTGCACTTAGTTGCAACACCTTTTTCCCTCCTTTCAATTAAAAATCTAAGAATATAACACGTTTTGTTTAGTATTTATAAACTTTTTGGGTAAAAAAATATATTTTTTTCCAAAAAAACAATAAATTAAACAACAAACAAAAAATATAAATACCCTAAAAAATACCTTCTAATCGGTGATTTTGATACCAATTATTGTTTTTTAAAGCATTTATACATCGATTAAATCCAACTTTCAGTTGAATTACGATTAGTTTATTATATAAATTTAATAAAATCAATACTTTTTTTGATATTTTTCTCACTTTTTACCTCAAGTAATAGAATACTAAACTTTTTGTTGTATTCAATCTTCACAACTAACACTATACGTAAACAAAAAAATCACCGCTATTTAAGCGGTGATTTACACAGGCCAACCCTCTTTACAACATACATTTGTTCATCACATAAAGTGACAAATACATTAATTCGTTCATTTTCTTCTATCACTAGTGCTGATATCAAACTAGTCTAGGCTGGCATTTTTTTGTTTTAAAACTTCTACTAAATCCTGTTTTTCTTTTGATAACTCTTCAATTTGCTTTCGTGCCTTTTCATTCACTTCTTCAAGTTCTATAGCAGCCTGCTTCTTCATTTCCAATTGCATTTCACTCAAGGCTAACTGATGATTTCGTCTCTCGAATTCAAACTCCTGTTGAAGCGTTTGGATTGCTATTCTTTTCTCTTCTTCCATCTTCACTTTCAAATTTTGTTGTTCTTCTATCTCTTTTTGTAACTGGAATTCTTGGCGTTTAATTAACGCTTCTTGATCCTGAACCAACGCCTTTAACTTCACCGACTCCTCAAGCACCTGATTTGCCGCTTCTATTTTAGCTTGCGAATCAGCAAATACTTTCTCTAACTGACTATTTTTATCTTTTAATAACTGATTTAACTCACGAATATTCTCTTGCTCCTCTTTTAAGACACCAAAATCCTGAGACATCTTCTTGAGTTTATCCTTTAAACCCTGTAATTCTTTATCTTTTTGCTCTATAATCTCCAATTTTTCGTTTAGAGCCGCAATTTCTTCCTCTTGTTTATGTCTTAAGATTGATTCCTTATTTTTAATCTCTAATTCACGCACTTGAGTTCGCTCAAACATATTAATATAAATATCATTCATACGTTTTGTAATTCGTTGTAATTCTTCTAAGTCTTGATTAAACTGAGTGGATCCATCTCCAATTTGCGCTAACTCAAACTGTGACACCATGACTTCCATTAATTCTTTGTTATTAATCCCATTTTCTTGCGCTAAAACGAGAAACTTCTGCTTTAATTCCTCATCAATTCGCACACTTAATACTGCATCTGCCATCTATCTTCACCTTTTTCCATCGCACTTTTTTCTTTATTATACCCTATTTTTTATTTTTTGCTACCACCCCTATTCCATGTGCACAAAAGTATACATAAGTATACAAACTCATACACCGACGTAAATAACGTGTTTACAATAGTAAACGAAAGTATACACAAAAACTACGATAAGTTTATATTCAATATAACTTTTATTATATTGAATATAAAAAAATAGCAAAAAAAATAAAAACAGAAAAAGGGATGAAAGAAAAAAATAAAGAGACCACAAAAGAAGAACAAGAAAAAAGCGAAGAGATGAGTTAAAATATGGAAATTTATTATTTACTTATAAAGAAATAGCATGAGGGATAAAAAATGCAGTCAAATAGTGATAGTTTAAGTCCTATGTTAACATTGGAGAAAAAACGACTAAACAATTCCAATCATGATGATGAAAATTGCAAAAATAGAATTTCGAAGCGACGTGTTATTTAACTCATAAAATCATAAAGATACACTCAAAATACTTGCTGAATAAAAGCTTGTTATGTTTGGATACAAGAAGCTAAGCTACTCATTTAGAATTACTGTCACACGTGAATCCTAATAACAAAGAAAATAGATGCGTTATAAAACAATTAAAATTCATTTAGAATAAAAACGAGTTAGTGTTCGACGCTAAAAAAAACAAAAGAAAAGGATGAATAACTACATAAGTGACGTGAGAATACCGTTGATAGTCCCAAATCTGATTGTAAAAACAAATCGAAAACTCCTAGCTATTCCCTTAAGCGCTCAAGATAAACATTGTCTTCTTTTGAGCAAAAAGAAGCAATCTCACTCAAAATCTTCACAGCCCCGGGCGTATCACTTCTATGCAAAAATAAGTTAGACCTTCCGACCTATAAAAAAATCCTAATTCTCTATCGCCCCTCCTACTTCAAGCAGTCACATTTTTGAACAGTAAGCTAAAAAGGAGACCCTTATAAAAAAGCGTCTCCTTTTTCTTCTAATAATTCTTAGGAAGATTAAATTCTAAAACATCATACCCTTGTTCTCTCATTTGTGCTAACAATTCTTCAAGATTAGCTGCTTTAAGATATCTAAAATCTGCTTTTAATTTACTTTCATTAACAATCCAAATTTCATCATGAGGATAGTAATGATCAATAATTTTAAAATGCCGCTCCATCTCCTCGTCCCCCCTTTAAAAAGTAGCAACCAGAACTGAAATATTAAATCCTGAATCATCATAATCTCCCCATGATTCCCAAACAACGTCTTTATCCTGAATCACTTGATGGCGGTGTCTTGAATACTCGTCAATCAATAAAGAAATCCCTTCTTTCGTTTTTCCTGAGTGAACTAAACTCTGAACTTTTCTAATATTCTCTGTCAGTTGCGTAACCAATACACGAGGTAAATGGTGTGAGCATACATCTTGACGTAATTTTGATGGTTCTAATAAGATACGAATCACTAACTCCGCCTGAGCTCTCCCACTAAATAATTCTTTGTAATTAGTTCCTTGAGTCACCAAAACTAATTCATTCTCTTTGTGTTCATAACATCCCTTTTCAAGAGGATAATCTTGATACAATTCAAAAGGAAGTCCCTTTTCTTCGATTAAACGCTTCATCTTTTTTTGTAAAATCCAAGTGACATCACGGCTAACCATAAATTCATATTTAGGATATTCCTGTTTGATTTCCTCTAATGCCATAAAAAAAATCTCCTGGCCAATCATCACACACATCACCCTTATTCCTAAATCCCTTCTAATACATCCTATTCAAAACGAAAGAGGAATATTTCAATAAATTAAAACGTTTTCTCTATTTTTCTGTGATTCGCTTCATATAATCCATCATCAGACCAATTAATAAGATAACGCCACAACACGTTATAAAAATTGACGCATGATTCAAATGATTCATTGCAATCCCAATCGATGCCCAAATAATGACAGACGGATAAATAAAGTCCTGTTGTGTTGACAAAATAGTAATTGCGATAAATCCAATAAACATTAAAAGAAAAATTGTCCAAAACGTCTCAGATAATCCGAATAATTCAACACCCCAACGACTCTTTAACACAATCAAAGTTTCAATCAAACTAGCAATTGAAATCCAACTTAAATAAACGGATAATGGCACTCTAAAAAAAGATGATTTACTAGTGGCATGTCGGCAAGAGATATAACTGAATACAGTCATTAATAAAGAACCTATGATACAAAAAACTGCAATTGGTTGACCAACCAACAACGATCCTCCAGCAAAGCAAAATACTAACGGGATAAAGCGACTCACTTTTTGATATGCAACATCGTATTCAGTAGACTTAAAGCCAAATCTTATAATCCAAATCCCAAATAATAAATAGATGATAATCCAAATCAAAAACGCGTAAGGTGCTGGGGTAATAAGCGGTTGAGCTCCCGCTACACTGAAGGCTGTTTTTCCATTAATAAAAAAAGAACAAACTAATAAAAATACATAACTAACCACATTAAAAAAGTAAAAATAAATTTCTTATTCATCCCATTCTCTCCTATTTCATAAGATTTATACTTAAGCTTATGTTAAAACCTATCAAAGTCGAACTGATTTATAAAAAAATGACAACATAAATGAATAAATCTAAGAGTTGATAGATCATATAATCTACACAATATCTTTTACTTAAAGGTAGCGCTCATCTAAAAGTTTATCTCTCACTTAGCTTTCTGTTAACAACTTTATTCATTTGAAGAATGACTTATTCTTTTTTATTATCCTCTAACATGAAAAAAAGATAATTCCTGTTGAATACAGAAATTATCTTTACTAAATGGCGCTTATATCATGTTTTTAATAAGAGAACCTATTTTGATAACTTAAGATTTTTAATCGACTGATAAAGAAACATCGTCTATATTTACTGCCTCGATGCCGGCATTACCATATACGAATCTCACTTCTATTTGTTCAGTGCCAGCAGGTGCTTGCGAAGTAATACCACGATAATATGAGAAAATACTTTCACCTGTTGGAAGATCCCCACTTCTTATCGGAATTGTTAACCCAACTACATTAGAAGGTAAAAAAGTTACAGTAGCAGTTAGTGGTCCGCCAGTCCCCTGAGCGTTAGCAAAGAATGAAAACTCATAGTAACATCGACTATCATCAGAAACGTCTACTGTCTGTGTTAAAGTAGTATTACCTGATAATCTAACAGCTGATTGTCCTGAGTGAACTCGCCCCTGGGAAATTTGGCTAGCAGTTGTACCAGTAACAGTCCAATCAGTTGGAACCTCTGCTGCTGTAAAAGATTCAAATCCTGGATTATCTAATAACTCTCCTGAAGATTGACATTCACAGTTTCTAGTTGGTTCTTGTGATTCGTGTTTACAGCGGCAATGACAATCGCGATCATGATGATTGTGTTCATGACAATCGCGATCCATTCCATCATTTCCTGTTTGAACAATAAAGTAATTTGGCATTGTAACACCTCGTTTTAAATTTTTACTTTCAAGCTTAGATTCATAAGCTAAGATACTATATTCAAAGAAACTATCTGGTGTATAGACATAATCATTTACTTTAAGATTTTTTTATTTTAAGCTAATTTCCTATATTCGAAGAACCTATTTGAAGTAAAAAAACTCGTAGCAAATAAACTTCAAATTCGTCTATTTGCTACGAGCCTATAAGATAAAAGGACTACAACATAAATTTTATCGAACCTTATTTTCATTGTAAAAATTAAAATAAATCATCAATATGAATATAGTCCCCTGCATTATCTTTTAATTTATCTATCGAATGGACGTATCGATTGGTTGTCGCTATATTTTGATGAGCCGCAAAATCTCGAACTTTTTCAATACTTGCCCCACCTGTAATAGCAAGGGTAATTGCCGTATGCCGAGTTGAATGAACTTTTAAATGTTTATCTATCCCAGCCTTTTTACAAGTTGATTTCAACATATAATTCAAAGAGCTTGGATCAAGTTTCTCATTATTCCTTTTATTACGAGAGTGGCCAATAAATAAATATGATTCTGCATCCTGGATCATATCACGATTAGTGCGCTCGATATATTCTTCAATCAACCGCTTCAGACTCGACTGAATTTTTACCATATCTTTTTTATTTCCTTTTCGCATGACATGAATGACATCATACTCACCATATGTCGTAATATCTTTTAATTTAATATTAATCATTTCAGATTTACGAAGTGCAGTCGTAAGTGCTAAGACGATAATGGTTTTATTACGAAGTTCCACAATTTTTCTTGTATCAAAGATTGAGATCAGTCGTTGACACTCATCCTGAGTTAAAAACTCTGTTTCCTTATTATTCACCTTTGGCTTTTCATCTTTCAAATTTCCAAACGGGTTAAAATAAAGTAATGATTTTCCCGTTCGATTATCTTGATATTTTAATAGCCACTTATACAAAGAGCTCAGTGAAGAGACCTTGCGATTGATCGTAGCAGAAGCACATCCTTTTCCTTTTAAATCAAGTAAATAATGTTCGACATCAAACATATTAACTGCTATGATTTGTTCTAATTGAATCTGTTCAATATAATCAACTTGAAAAAAATCCAAAATGTCTCTTTCATATGAAATCGCAGTGTAGTGACTACTGCTTGCTTTTAAATTTAAAAAGTGACGAATAAAGTGTACTTTTTGAGATTCGCCGACGGCTCTATTTTGTGATAAAACTATCTCCATTCTACTCACCATTCTCCTGTTTATTCCACATTTAATCATATCACAACTTAAAAATTTTTGGATAATAAAAAATAAAATACCACAAATAACCACTCATCATTTAGAATGATTTAATCTTAAAAATTTGTTTGGCATTTAACCCCATTAATTTTTCGTAATCCGTATGACTTAAAGAATTTTTCAGGTCATAAAAATAATCTTGATAAATACGCTTTCCAAGAGTCTCCAATCCATCAATCGGATTATCACTTCCGAACATGATTTTATCCACTCCACAAACTTTGATGGCTTTAAGGGTATCTTTTGCATTAACCCAAGTTGTATCACCATAAAGATTCGGTAACTTTGAAATCAGTTTAATCGCTAATTCATGATCCGTTCCGAGCCCTAAATGCACCATCACAAAATTCAAATCAGGATATCGCTTGGCTACCTCATAAACATGTAACGGTGTTGAATACGGATCGTTTGCGGTATGAGTCACAATTGGAAGCTGATATTTTCGTGCCAACTCAAAATAAGGAATCATCCGTTTATCATCAAATGCCACCCTTGAATGATAAGGATGAACTTTTAAACCATAGATAACCGCTCGATTTTCTTCAATCAATGCCTCTAAAGAGGCATCAACCGCTTCAAGCAACGGTTTCACCCAGATTAAAGCACCTAATCGATTGGGATGCTGCTTTACAAACTTCAATACTCTCTCATTACTCTTTAGTTGTGAATGTTGAGAGCAACTTGGAATGAGTACTTGTTCATGATCAACTTCTGAAGATTCAACATTCGAAACTAAGCAAAAATCAATCGCATATCGTTCCATTGAATCTAGTAATACGGTTTCTGAGAGCTTAAAATTTAACATTTCCCCTATATGAGCATGCGAATCAATAATCATACTTCCACCTCGTTTTATTTGATGGACTTATTATACAATAAAAACAGAGATGGGTCACCTCTTGAAATATGAGAAAGAACGGTTTAAAAATGCACCTTAAATCCTAAATAACAAAACAAACAATATCCTTATATAATATAGAAAGAAAAAAAGCTTCCAAATAGAAGCTTTTAAAACGTATCTTTAAGTTTTATTCCTAGATAAATTTCACCAACCGCTGTGACAATAAGAGCCGTTCCAATCAAATACGGTGCTGTCATTAGTACTGTGAACGGTTGAAAGACCACAATGACACCAAATAAAATTAAAATCACATTATAAACTGTATAAGCATTTAACCCAAAATATCCTCTAGTCAATGACATCAATAACAAATAAATACCACGAACTAAGACCCAAATTCCGTAAGAGAAAATTAAAATATTAATCGTTGATAAGGGATAGAGCCATAAAACTAAGCCAAATAAGATATTAATGATTCCATTAAAAATAAAGAACCATCTTTCTTCCCGTCCACTTGTCCGAATAATCGTTGAAATGCCCACAATTACAAATAGTACGGCAATAATCGTGCTCATACTCATAATCGTTTCTATTGGGAAGATAAAGAACAAGATTCCAAGAACCCCAAAAATAATCCCTTCTATCACAAACATTTTTTCTAAAAATGATGACATCAAAAATCCTCCTTCTTATTTAAACGCCTCACATCGATGTGCCACTTCACCACTTGCTTTTGCTAACGCAAGTTCAATGCCACTATCATCAATTTCAGTTCCCTGAATGAGTAACGGTTCAATACACTCAATTCCTAAAAAACGAAAAACATCATAAAGATACGTAATTCCATGATTGACACGAGTTCCAACGAACGGAATACTCATACTTTTAAATGGGTAAATATCAGCAGATGATTGAATATAAATTGCCTTTCGTTTTTTAGTATGAAGTAGGCCTTTTACCCCTTTAGGAGAAATAGAAATCGTTTGGTCATTTAAAATCAAACAATCTAGGTATTGCTTTAATTTATAAGGGAATGATAACGTCCACATCGGTGCTGCAATGACATAGCGATCGGCACTCTTAAATTGGTCACACAGTTGTTGCATCCGATTGACAATGTTTTGATCTTGCTCACTTAACTGTCTAAATCGGTCGCCATTAACAAGGGTAGCGCGTGATAAAAAATGGTTATCATTTGGTTGTGGAATAGCATCATGAAAAACATTAATTTCTTCAATCACATACTCAGGATGCTGCTCTAAAAAACAATTTAAGAAAATACGTGCACCTCGTTGACAACTCGATAAAGATTCCGGCTTCGAACTTGCAACAATATACAATAACTTTTTCATAGAAAAGACACTCCTTATGATATACCTATTTTTAGTATGTCTCGTTTTTTCACCCTTATAACCTTAATTTATAAAAAGTTGTATTGAAACGATTCAACGTGTAATGGGTTACACTCTTAAAAGCCCTTTCTTATCCTGATTTTCTTCGCTATAATGAAAACAACAGTATGATAAGGGGGATTTAGACATGAGAAAGATGCAAACATTCGAAGCTTATGTGGATCAATATGAAACAATTACCGTTTATTTAAAAAAGACGTTTTATAATGGGGAAAGCTCTACTTTCCGTTTAAAAGATGAAAATTCAGCCTCAGTTGAATTAGAAATCCTTGAAAAAGTTGAAGATGGAGATTACGTTAAATACTTATTAAAATCTCCAAGCTTAACATTTGGTGGAGAGTATCGTGTGGCAGATGACCATAATTTACAAACGCCTTTACAATTTGGATATGTCGTCCGTACAAAAGAATTCGATGAAGAATTCTACTACGCGGGTGATGATTTAGGAACAACATACACAAAAGAAGCGACAATCTTTAAAGTATGGGCACCGATTGCAAATCGTGTAAAAGTGGATATCAAAGTTAAGGGTGATTATCAAACTTATGATTTATCACGTGAAGAAAATGGAGTATGGACTGCAACCGTTAAAGGTGACTTAGAATTAGCCTCATATGTTTACCTCGTTAAAGTTAATGGAACATGGAATGAGGCAACTGATCCATATGCCATTGCGTCAACTCCAAATCATAAACGTACAGTGATCGTCGATCCTGAAAAAATTAAAATTGACTCTAATCGCGAGATGGCACCAAAAGTACAGTCATATACCGATGCAATTATTTATGAAATGCACGTTCGTGACTTCTCAGTTCATAAAAATTCAGGAATTAAAAATGTGGGTAAATTCTTAGGAGTTGTTGAGGAAGGAACTCGCACAAGCCGTGGGACTTTAACCGGTCTTGATTATTTAGTTGACTTAGGTGTTACACATATTCAGTTATTACCGACTTACGATTTTGGATCAGTCGATGAATTAAATCAATTCGAAACTTATAACTGGGGGTATGATCCAGTTCAATACAACGTCCCAGAAGGTTCTTACGCAACAGATGTTTTAAATCCTTATTCACGCATCATTGAAATGAAACAAATGATTGCTAAACTTCATGAAAAAGGATTCCGTGTCACAATGGATGTTGTTTACAATCATATGTTTGATGCCGGATCATCAGCCTTTGAAAATATTGTGCCTAACTACTACTTCCGCCTAGGTGAAAATGGTGAAGTTTCAAATGGTTCATGGTGCGGAAATGACGTTGACTCGTTACGTCCAATGTGCCGTAAATTCATTATTGACTCAACAAAAATGTGGATTCGTGATTATGGATTTGACGGATTCCGCTTTGACTTAATGGGAATTTTGGATATCGATACGATGAACCAACTAACAGAAGAATGCCAGGCGATTGATTCATCTGTCATGGTATATGGTGAAGGATGGAATATGCCAACATTAATGGATGATGAATTAAAAGCGATGATGTTCAATAATGAAAAAATGCCAAAAATTGCGCACTTTAATGACCAATTCGGACGTGGAATTAAAGGATCACCTTTTGAAACAGAAATGTCTGATATTGGATACGGTCTTGGATACACAGGAGAAATTAATCGTGCGATGAACGTCATAGCGGGATCATGCACTTCTATTGGAACAAAACCAGTCTTTAAAGAACCAACCATGACGTTAAACTACGTTGAGTGTCATGATAACATGACACTATTTGATAAAATTATGTTATCAAATAAATGCGAATCATTAGAAACTCGATTAAAACGTCAAAAAATGATTACCGCTTTAATCTTAGTCTCTCAAGGGATTGCCTTCTTACATGCCGGTCAAGAATTTAACCGTACAAAAGACGGAGACCATAATTCTTATACGTCACCTGATAGTGTGAATAAACTAGATTGGGACCGCAAAGACGAATACATTGAAACAGTCGAATTCGTAAAAGGATTCATCAAATTACGTAAAGAATTAAAAGCTCTTCGCTTAAACACAGCAGAAGAAATAAAAAAACACGTGACTGTACGTAGTCTTGAAAATCGTGTGATTGAATACACGATTTCTAATGTACAAGCTTATGGACCATACGAAGAAATTAAAGTATTCATGAACCCAACACATACCTCAATTGATATCAAACTAAAAGATGATTATCAATTAATTGCCAATCAGGCTGGTGTCCTAACGGAACAAAACTCAGTCAATGAATTAACAGTTGATTCAATTGAATTAGTTGTTTTAGCAAAATAAAACAAAAGCCTTTAGGTCTTATGAAAACCTAAAGGCTTTTTAAATATTCGTTAAGAGACTCTGACCGTAACGGTGACAGGGAAAAACCCGCTTCAATTAGTTTAGTTTTACTCAATCGGCTATTGAGTGGCCTCTTGACTTTTGCCCCCTATTCGGTTGTTGAAGTTTTTAATAAACTAGCACTGACTTCAGTTAGTTCAACTATTTGAGCGGGAAACTCATATCAATCGCAATATTGTTTTTATAAGATTATTCCCACTCTTACTAAAAACCCATGAAATGCAGATAATACCGAATTTATCTAATATCTCTTGAACATCTGGTTCCTCTTTTAATTTATTAGCGCCGTACACATGAATCTGATTCTTGTGGCATTTCAAATTACTTTAAAGTAATATTCGGTTTCTTCTGCTTTGTTTACTACTGAATATGTTAAACAATGAATAATTTCGTTACCTATTTACACCTGTTACTACAATTATCATTTAAAATTACCATACTTTTGATACTCACCACGTTCAATGTGATCACACCAATCCTGATGAGATAAATACCACTCAATCGTTTCTTGAATCCCATCATCAAATGAATGAACGGGATACCAACCAAGTTCAGTCTGAATTTTCGTTGGATCAATCGCATAACGTTGATCATGTCCCAATCGATCTTCAACAAATGATAATTGATTCTCTGAAATATTCAATGCCCGCATAATCGTCATCACCACTTCTAAATTTGTTCGTTCATTATGCCCACCAACATTATAGACTTCACCCAAACGCCCCTTTTGTAAAATTAAATCAATGGCCTGACAATGATCCTCAACATGTAACCAATCACGGACCTGACACCCCGTTCCATAAACAGGTAATTTCTCTCCTTTAAGCCCACAGCGAATCATTAATGGGATGAGCTTTTCAGGAAACTGATAGGGTCCATAATTATTTGAGCAGCGGGAAATCGTCACTGGTAAACCAAATGTCCGGTAGTAAGCGAGTACAAGTAAATCAGCTGATGCTTTAGAAGCAGAATAAGGACTTGACGTATGAAGTGGAGATGATTCTGTAAAAAGCAAATCTGGTCGATCAAGTGGGAGATCTCCGTATACTTCATCTGTTGAAACTTGATGAAATCGACTAACCTTATACTCCCGACTTGCATCCATCAACACTTGTGTTCCTAAAATATTCGTTTTTAAAAAGAGGTCCGGTTGTGTAATCGAACGATCGACATGAGACTCAGCCGCAAAGTTTACCACCACATCAAATTGCTCTTTTTCAAATAATGAAAAAATAAACTCTCGATCGGTAATATCGCCTTTTACAAATTGGTAATTTAGATTGCTTTCAAACTTCTGGCAATTTTCCAAATTACCTGCATACGTTAAAGCATCTAAATTCACAACAGTGTCTTTTGGATATTTTTTCAATCTATAATTAATAAAGTTTGAGCCAATAAAACCTGCTCCACCTGTTACTAGTAGTTTCATTGCTTCAACTCCTTCCATAATTTTTGATCTCTCTCTTTTTCTAGTAAAAGAAATGTCCATTCCTTCTTTCGATCCCTCAGATTATAACAATCTGTCCGTCAACAGCTTTCCTATTATCTCATGAAATTGAAATAAGTGTTTTATTTATTGAGTTAAAGGTTGATTTTCTTTGAAAACAATCTCTCCGTCTATTTTATTATTTTTCCAACAAAAAAACTATCAAACCGATAACATTTTATCTTGATTGATAGTCTTTTTTATATTATTTGTCTAAGTAGCCTGAATTTTTATTTTTTCTTTTGTTTCTTCATAATCTGTCAATCGATGAGATAACCATTTGTCTCCACGAAGGCGAATCATATATAGCGTTCCTCTTACTGCCCAATCGACAAACATGGCAATGAAGATACCGTATACGCCCCATTTTAAGACAACACCGAATAAATATCCAAGTCCTACGCGGAAGACCCACATACCGGTAATCGCTGTTTTCATTGTATACTTTCCATCTCCTGCTCCTTTTAGCCCCCCTGGTAAAACAAATGAAAAGGCCCAAATCGGTGTCGCTAAGGCATTAAGTTGAATTAATTTAGTTGCATAATCCATCACAGCTTCATGATCAGTGTAGAGCGCGACAAGATACCACGCGGTTGGAATCGATAAAGCACCTAAAATAACAAGACATATGGTGGCGAAGCGGGTAATATAGCTTAAACTTTTTCGAGCCTCATCATATTCCGCTCGCCCAATTTCTTGTCCAATAATCGTTGTCGAGACAGTAGTTAGAGCATTCCCCGGAATATTGATTAAGTTAATAATGGAATTTGCAATGGAATTCGAAGACATGGCAATAGCTCCCATTCCCCCAATAAACACTTGTGTCAGTAGCTTTCCTAAATGAAAAATAATGGATTCAACTCCTGCTGGCACCCCAACATAAAAAATTTGCCTTAAAAATTTAAAATTTGGTTTATAGTGATACAGTTTCTCTAGTTTGAGCACCTTTTTCCCACTCATTAAGATCCATAGGACATAACTAGCCCCGATAGCACGGGCAAGCGAAATTCCAAGAGCTGCACCGATAATTCCCCATTCAAAGACATATAGAAATAAATAGGTTAATCCAATATTAAAAATGTTAGCAATAACATTGCTAATAGCAGCAGTTTTTGTATCTCCTGCCCCACGTAATACTCCATTAGCAATTAAGGTAATTGCCATAAATGGGAAACTTAATAAGACAATTCCAAAATATTTAATTCCATATTCCATAACCTGTGGTTCAACACTGTTATAAATCAACCTAATGAGTGGCGCATTAAATATAAATAAGAATATGGTAATCAAAATTGAAATGAAAGTTGCAGACATTACCCCTTGTTTTGCTGCTTCATTTGCTTTTTGACAATCTCCTCGCCCCATATACTGTGCAACAACAACAGTTCCCCCAATCGCTAATGCTGTAAATACAGAAATAAACAAGTAACTAAACGAGTCAATCATTGAAATCGCTGACACAACATTAATTCCTTCTTGACCTTTTAAATTAGAAGAAAGCATGGTGTTCATCATTCCCATCGTAGTGGTTAAAATCTGTTCAATCAAAATGGGAATTCCGAGTAGCATGATTTCTTTTTTTAATCGTTTCATATCCTTCACTTACACCCACCTCGAGTCCTAAAACCTGATATTCATGAGCTATTATAAAGTGATTCTTCATCAAATTATACGAGCTAATGCCACCTATTTTAAAATAAAATACGACATTTCAACATATGATGGTTTCATTAAAAAGAGCACGCTTGGCGTGCCCTTTTGCTTATTATAAATTATCGTGCTAACCATCCACCATCAACAGCGATTGTATATCCATTGATATAGTCACTTGCTGAGCTTGCTAAGAATACAACTGGTCCTTTTAAGTCTTCAGGTGTTCCCCAACGATCAGCAGGAATACGATCTAAAATTTCTGTACTTCGTTTTTCATCAGCACGTAATTGTGCTGTATTATCAGTTGCCATATATCCTGGTGCAATTGCATTAATATTGATTCCGTATTTAGCCCATTCATTTGCCATGGCCATTGTGATTCCTTTGATTCCTGATTTACTTGCTGTATAAGAAGGAACACGAATTCCACCTTGGAATGATAACATTGAGGCAATGTTAATGATTTTTCCACCCGTTTGTTGTTTAATAAATTGGTTTGCCATAGCTTGGCAGAAGAAGAAGACTGTTTTTAAGTTGATATTCATCACATCATCCCAGTTTTGTTCTGAGAAATCAACTGCATCTTCACGACGAATAATCCCAGCGTTGTTAACTAAGATATCAACATGTCCAAATTCAGCTACCGCTGCATCAATAATTCCTTGAACTGGATCAATTGACATTAAGTTTGCTTGAATAGGTAAACAACGACGACCTGTTGCTTCAATTGCTTCTTTAACTTCATCTAAAGCTCCTAACCCAACTGCTACAATATCAGCTCCTGCTTCTGCTAATCCTAAAGCCATTCCACGTCCTAACCCTACTCCTGCTCCTGTTACGATTGCTACTTTACCTGATAAATTGAATTGTTCTAAAATCATGACTTTTCCCCTTTTCCTTTTATAATTATCGTTTCATTCCAACTGATCCATTACACAGATCTTTAATATCACTGTCATTGGCAATTAAAACATCACCATTAATCGTATGTTTTAAAACACCACTTGCTAATCCATACTCAACCGCTTCAACATAGTTTTGCTCTTCTAAATTTAAAACATTCATTAACCCTGCAACGAAAGCATCTCCTGCTCCAACACGATCCACAATTTCAAAGGTATATTTTTTCGTATAGTGTACAAGCCCCTCAGCTGTGTAACAATACGCACTTAAACTATTTTGATGAGTTGAATGCTGCTCACGCATGGTTCCAAAAATACATTTACAGTTTGAATGATTCATAAAGTGTGTGAAAACACCTTGGCGGTGCGCTTCAACCGTCGCATATTCTTCACCGGTTGTATATCCACCAATGGTTTCAATATCGTATAAACTTGCAAACACGATATGAACATATGGCAACACTTGACGAATCGCTTGAGCAGCTTCTTCAACTGTCCATAGTTTAGCACGGTAATTAAAATCAAAACTAATGATCAGTCCTAAATCAAATGCTTTCTTTACTAAATCAATAGTGAAATTTTTAAGGTCTTCCCCAAGTGCAAGTGTAATTCCACTGACGTGTAAGTGTGTGCGATCCTTTAAAATGTCAGTGAGACTTAATTCATCATATTTGATATTCGCAATCGCTGAGTGTTTACGATTGTACACGACATTTGAAGAACGAATGGAGTGCCCAACTTCAACATAATAGGTTCCTAAAATATCACCACCCATAATCGTAGGTGATAAATCAATTCCATACTGACGAAGCGAGCGGTATGCTGCCACTCCTAATGGATTATTTGGAAGCTTTGTAGCGAACCTTACATCATGTCCAAAATTCGCTAAAGCAATCGCAATATTTGCTTCACTTCCACCATAAGTCACATTCAATGAAGTGCATTGTTCTAATTTATCATGGTTTGGAGGGGTTAAACGTTGCATAATCTCCCCTAAGGTTACAAACTTTTTCATGATATCCCCCTATTATCGACGAGCTTCAGCTACTTTTTGAACGAATTGTTTAGCAAGCTCTGTTACACCTGCATAATCACCATGTTTAGCTGGTGCTGTTAAGTCGCTACCTACTCCAACTGCTACACAACCATTTTTAATCCAACGATCAACATTATCTAAGCTCACTCCACCTGTTGGCATAATGTTTGCTTGTGGAAGTGGTCCTTTAACTGCTTTAACAAAGTCTGGTCCATAAGCACTTCCTGGGAATACTTTAACAATATCTACTCCAGCTTCCATAGCTGTAATGATTTCAGTAATGGTCATACATCCAGCCATGTAAGGAACTTGATATCTGTTACATAATTTAGCTGTTTCTAAATCGAACCCTGGAGATACGATATATTTTGATCCTGCTAAAATGGCAATACGAGCTGTTTCACTATCTAGAACCGTCCCCGCTCCGATTAACATCTCATCTCCAAATTCTTTAACTAATGTTTTAATGACTTCATCTGCATTTGGAACTGTGAAAGTTAATTCGATGGCATTAATTCCACCTGCTAAACATGCTTTTGAAATTTCAATTCCTTGTTGTGCATTTTCTGCACGAACCACGGCAACTACCCCTGTATCTGTTAACGATTTGATTACTTCGAATTTTTTCATAAGGCACCTCATTTATCCTGTTTATTATTTTAAATCTTTCATAGCAACATGATCCATGTCATCAAATGTGATATTTTCTCCACACATTCCCCAGATGAATGTATAACGGCTTGTTCCAACGCCAGAGTGAATTGACCAACTTGGTGAAATAACCGCTTGTTCATTACGTACGACTAAGTGACGTGTTTCTTGTGGCTGTCCCATAAAATGGAACACATTGTTATTTTCATCTAAATCAAAGTAAAAATAAACTTCCATACGACGCTCATGCGTATGACATGGCATCGTATTCCACATATTATTTGGCGCTAAAATGGTCATTCCCATTACTAACTGACAAGATTGACAAACAGCTGGGTGAACATATTGATTAATCGTACGTTTATTTGATTCAGCATCTGATCCTAAGTGTACTTTATTCGCCTTTTCTAATGTAATTAAAGTATGAGGATAATGATGGTGAGCCGGTGCACTATTAAAATAAAACTTAGCGGGTTGCTCTTGATTAATTGACTCAAATGTAATCTCTTTAACCCCTAGCCCAATATATAGTCCATCTTGATAATTTAATTCAAATACTTCGCCATCGATGACAATACGTCCAGATCCCCCAATGTTGATAATTCCACCTTCACGACGTTCAAAGAATGAATCAACTCCCATTTCTTTTCCAGCTACTAGTGTTAATTGCTGCTCAACAGGCATGATCCCACCAGCAATGATACGATCGTTGTGAGAATAAGTTAACTGGACTTCATCCGCAACGAATACCTTTTCAATTAAGAAATGTTCACGTAATTCTTCTGTTGTATAATGTTTTACATCATTTGGATGATTTGAATAACGAGTTTCTAATTTCATTTTTAATTCCCCTTTTTGATAAAATTATCCCTGATAGCCAAGTAGCCTTGATATTTTATAAGCAGCTTCTTTTACAAGTTGTGCATCTTGTTCAACATCGTAACCCTCTTTATACAGGCTAACGATTCCGATTGAAGATGACACCACGCCATTATAATCAAAGATTGGTGCAGCAATCGCCATCGTATGCTCCTCATGTTCACGGCATGAAATTGCATACCCTTTAACTTTAACTTGCTGAAGTTCACTTTTTAAAGCAACCTTAGATGTAATGGTATGCTCAGTTAAAGGTAGTAATTGTAATTTCCTGATTAATTCCTCATGATGAGGTGAAAACGCTAAAATTGCTTTTCCAATGGCCGTTGAATGTAAATAAGTTTCATCCCCAATCTCTGGCGTTGCAATGATTCGCTTAGTTGGCTCATGTTTCAGCGTAAATATTAATTTACCATTATTCTCTTTTGCAATAAAAGCGGTATGTCCTGTCTGTAAGCTTAATTGTCTTAAGATTGGATTCGCTGAGTTTAAAAGTAATGAAGTCTTCGAATAAGCAATTCCAATGGCGTATGCTTTGACACCAATGGCATAAGTTTTTAAACGATGTTCTTTAATATATAGCATGTTTAACTCAACTAATGTTTCTAAAATATCAAAGGCACTTGTTTTTGGCATTTCAAGGCGTGTTGCTATATCATTTAATGTCAACTCTTCAGAGGATGACGCAATTAATTCAAGTATTTCAATGGTTCGTTTAGCTGTTCGATTTATTTTCATAAACTCTCCTACGTCCTTTAATAATATTTAAGACTGAAGGAGCTCCAATAAATACTGTTGACTATAAGAAATATCTTCACCCACGACTCCTTCAAAAATAATCGTTGGTTCTTGATCTAATTCTTCTAATTTTGAAAGAAGATATTTATAGTCGAGTAATCCTTTTCCTGGTGCTACCTGTCTTATTTGTTGATTTTCGACCATAAAATCTTTGGCATGAACAATTCGAATCTTATCATGAAATAATTCAACCATTTCATCAATTAATCGATGTTGATTTTTATAATTCTCATTCGACAATAAATTGAATAAGTCAAACGTTACCACGGTATTTGGATGATTCAATTCATCAATTAAACGTTTTAAACGACGTGGAGTTGAAATCACATGTTGATACGCCGGTTCAATGGCAAGATAAGTATTAGATTCTTTTGCAACCTCTAAAAGTTGTGAAAAAACACGTTTCACTTCTAAAAAAGCTTCTTCACTACCATTTGATTCATGGAATGTCCACTGATCATCATTATAAGATCCCGTTTCCGTTCCAACTAACGTCGTGTTAAAACAATGAGCTTTTCTTAAATGATTTTTAAAGTTTTCAACGGAATCTTTTACTTTTTCCTTGTCACTATGAATGGGATTAAAATAGGCTCCAAGCATGGCAACTTCGACATGACTCTCATTTAAAAAGAGACTTAACTCCTCAACTAACTCTTCATCTAAAATCTTAGGCATTTGCGTTTGATATTCAATCGCCTTATTTAAAACTAGCTGAATAGAATGAAACCCTTTCTCTACCAATGAATCAACTAAATCCTTAGGTGGTAATGTTCCAATATCATGAGCTCGAATTCCTAATTTCATCGTCTTAATCACCTCCTATTATAACATTTTATAACACCTAAATTAATGAAGTTTTAACATATTTAAGTGTCTTTTTATGGATTGTTATAATGTTACACCTGATTTCCAAATATCAATTTCACGGTGTCCATTAAATTCATTATTTGTCCATTTTCCACTACATACATCGCAAATATAATTAATAAAATCTTCAACGACCTCTTCTGTCGTTGATGCGGTTAACATAGCACCCGCATCAAAGTCAATCCAATGTTTTTTCTTATTGGCTAAGTCAGAATTAGTCGCTACTTTTACCGTTGGAATAAATCCACCGAATGGGGTTCCACGCCCAGTCGTAAATAAGGCTAAATGACATCCGGCACTTCCAAGAGCTGTCACTGCCACTAAGTCATTTCCTGGCCCTTGAAGTAAATTTAAGCCATTATGTTCTAAACGATCCGTATATCTCAAAACATCGACCACTTCAGATGTTCCTGCTTTTTGGGTGCATCCTAATGATTTATCTTCAAGTGTGGTAATTCCACCCGCCTTATTTCCAGGACTTGGATTTTCATAACACACTTGATGGTTTCGTTCATAATACCCTTTAAAATCATTGATTAAATGGACAATTTTATCAAACGTTGCCTCATCTTTAGCACGATTCATTAAAATCGTTTCAGCTCCAAACATTTCTGGAACCTCCGTTAAAACAGTTGTTCCCCCACTTTTTACTAAATAATCAGAGAAATATCCAAGTAAAGGATTTGCCGTAATTCCTGAGAATCCATCACTTCCTCCACATTTTAACCCAACACGTAAGTTACGAAGTAAAGAAGTCGCACGATAATCTTGTTTCATGACCTCATATAACTCATGAAGAATTTTGACACCTGCTTCAATCTCATCTTCAACATCTTGAGCAACTAAGAAGCGTACTCGTTCTTCATCATACTCACCCATTGTTTCTTTAAATGTTGAAACTTGATTATTTTCACATCCAAGTCCAAGTACTAAAACTCCACCTGCATTCGGATGTTTAGCAATATTTTGTAAGATTTTACGAGTTGTCTCATGGTCATCCCCCATCTGAGAACATCCAAATGGATGGGCATATGAGAATACACCATCAATCGTTAGATTATCAACTTCTTTTAAGAAACGATCTTTGATAATTTCAGCTGTCTTATTAACGCATCCAACAGTTGGAATAATCCATAATTCATTACGAATTCCAATATCCCAATTTTTACGATGATAAACGCGAATTTCACGATCCATTAACAATTTATCAGCACGTTTTGATTTAGGCTGGTACTCATAAGATAAACAATCATTTAAATTCGTTTTCACATTCTGAGTATGAACATGAGTTCCCACTTCAATGAATTGGGTTGCATGTCCAATCGCAAAACCGTATTTGACAACATCTTGATTTTCTTCAATCTTTTTGATGGCTAATTTATGTCCTTTTTTGATTTCTTCTTTTACAACGATTGAGTGCTCATCAATCGTTAGTTCGTCACCTGGTTGTAAATTAACCAAGGCAACGACTACATTATCATCTTCATCTAATTTAATAAACGGTCTCATCATATCCCCACCACTAACAAACTTTTTTTAATGCAGTTTCCATTCCATCACTTAAGATGTCTTCAACAATCGCTGTTAATTCATCAGTTAAGTTTGGAATCTCATTTAAATTCATTTCCCAATGATCTTCCATTCCTAAAAATTCAGTCACGACATCACGAACCGTTGCAGTTCCTGCTTCATAACGATTCCAAACATTTCGATAGAATTCTAAGAAATCTGCCTCATCTTGAAGCGCAATGACCTCAGTCCCTCGTTTTCCACGGAAGAACACTAATAAACTTGCCAATGAGAATTCAATGTGTGTTGGGAATTTCCCAAAGCGTTCAACATAATCCAATGCTGTGGGTAATAAACGACTTTTGAATTTTGAAGTTGAATTTAAAGCAATTGACATTAATTCGTGGCGGACACGAGGATTATTAAATCGGTCATAAACTTCTTTGGCAAACTGACGTAACTCAGCAGCAGTTAAATAGCGTTCCGTTGCCGGAATCATCTCATCTTCTACCGTATGATTTAAGAAAGTTAACATTAAGTCATCGTTCATTGTTTCTCCAACTGTATCAATCCCATATAAGTAAGAAACAGGAACCATTAACGTATGCAGTCCATTTAAAATACGGACTTTGCGGATTTTGTAAGGTTTAATATCTTTCACAAATAAGATATTTAAGTTGGCTTCTGCTCCTTTTAAAACAGAAGAAATACCATTTCGATCCTCAATCACCCATAAATGGAAGACTTCACCTAGTACCATATTTTTATCTAAATAACCAAATTGGTTTGTAAATTCTTCAATACGTTTAGCAGGATATCCCGGAACAATACGATCAACTAATGTATTGGTGAAGGTATTCGCTTCGTCTAACCATGTCATAAATCCTTCTTCAAGGTGATGAACTTCTGCTAAACGTTTCACACAACGATGTAACTCGTCTCCATTATTATCAATTAATTCGCATGGAACAATGTATAATCCTTTTGTCAGATCTCCATTGAAATGACGATAGCGATGAAGTAAGAAGGCTAACACTTTACCAGGGAATGTTTTAGGTGGTGTTGCTTCAATCGAATCTGATTCATCTAACACAATTCCGGCTTCAGTTGTGTTTGAAATCATTAATTCTAAGGTTTCAACTTCAGCTAATTGTAAATAAGCTTCAAAATTCATATATGGATCAATAAATTCACTAATACTATCAATAATTTGTGATTTTGAAACGAATTCATTATTTTGAACCCCTTCTTGAATCACCGTATATAATCCATTTTGTTCCGCTAATTCTTTCACACGTCCAAAAGGTTGTGGTTGGACAACGGCAATATTTCCATTATATACTCCAGCGTCATTTAATTCTTGAATCATCCAATCGACGAATGCTCTTAAGAAGTTTCCTTCTCCAAATTGAACAATTTTTATCGGTCTTTCTTTTCTATTTGGTAAAATTTCATTATTTAATGCTTTCATTATTGACCCCCACAAACAATTATTTATCTAAATTAAAGAATGATTTTGCATTGTTATAGCAAATATCTTCTACAATTTGTCCTAAGAACTCTACATCATTTGGATATTCCCCATTTTCAACATATTCCCCTAATAATTGACATAATAGACGTCGGAAATATTCATGACGAGGGAATGATAAGAAACTTCTTGAATCTGTTAACATCCCAACAAATTTTGCTAATACACCGTTTGCTGCTAACGCGCGCATTTGATCATTCATTCCATCTTTATGATCGTTAAACCACCATCCAGATCCAAACTGAATTTTACCTGGTGTCACACCATCTTGGAAACATTGCATTAAAGTGACGACTTTATGATTATCGCTTGGATTTAAATCGTAAATAATCGTTTTTGGTAATGCGCCTTTTAAATTTAAACTATTTAAGAATTTAGATAATTTTTGTGTATCTAAAGAGTTATTGATTGAATCATATCCTGTATCTGGCCCTAATTTTTCAAGCATTGTCGTATTATTATTACGTTGTGCTCCAATATGAAATTGCATCACCCAACCACGGTTATGGTATTGTTCCCCGAGGAATAAATAAAGTTGTGTTTTGTATTTCTCAACTTCTTCTTTTGTTAAAGTCGCACCAGACATCGCTTTTTTAAAGATTTCAGCAGCTTCTTCAACTGTTGAATCAGTAAATGCTAAAACATCTACCCCGTTATCGCAGGCTTTACATCCACACTCAACGAAGAAATCCATACGCTCTTCTAATGCTTTAAATAAATCAGATAACTCATGAATGTCATATCCAACTACTTGACTTAACGTTTGAACCCAAGCGGTAAACCAGCTTAATTCAATATTAACCGCTTTATCAGGTCGGAAAGTTGGTAAAATTTGAGCTTTACAAGTTCCTTCTTCTTTAATTAACTGATGATATTTTAAATCATCACATGGATCATCCGTTGTACAAATGACTTCGACATTCATCATATCGATTAATCCACGTACTCGGAAATCTTCCGTTGCTAATAAACGATTACATTCTTCATAAATTTCTTTGGCTGATTTTGCACTCAATGGTGTTTTGATGTTGAAGTAACGTTGTAATTCTAAATGTGTCCAGTGATAAAGTGGATTTCCAATTAAATATGGCATCGAACTAGCCCATGCATTAAATTTTTCTTCTCCTGATACCTCTTTTCCAGTGATAATTGATTCGTTCACGCCAAGAGCACGCATCGCACGCCACTTATAATGATCCCCTCCAAGCCATACTTCTGAAATATTTGAGAATTTATTATTTTCATAAATTTCTTTTGCACTTAAATGACTATGAAAATCAATAATTGGCATTTTTTTGGCATGTTGGTGATATAAAACTTTAGCCGTTTCATTTTGAAGTAAGAAATCTTCTGTTAAAAATCCTTTCATATCCTTTTATCCCCTTTTTAATTTTAATTCAACTTTCGAGTTTGTAATCACCTCATGCAATCCTGGTTTTCTTGCAAAAATCGGTAAACAAACTAAATAGCAAGAGAAAACTTTTGAGACGTATTCGCGTGTAAACATCGCAAAATAATTTAAATCGGATTCATCATTTGTCACGACTTTACAAAAGACCATTGTTTTTCCAATTGTTGTACGTTCTAACCAAAATAATGATTGAAGCGCAATTGGAATTAATACAATGATACACAGCTCACTAATCGTTAATAATGTAAATGACTCCTCAAACATCCCATTGAGTTGTCCGGCAAGAAATATTCCGAGTGCAGTTCCTCCAATCAGAACAAAAATATCAATAATTTCAGCAATAATTCTCCTTAATAACACCGTCAACTACCACCTTTTTAACATTTTGAATTTGCATTGGATCGCCAATCACATTTTCAAACGTTACATTTTCTAAATTTACTTCAATTATATTGTTTAAAACCATCCCATTTTGACAATAATTAGGAATATCATCCATCATAGCAGGAACTCCTGGCTCTGCCTCTGTTGTGAAATGGAAAACACAATCTTTTAAACTTAACCGTTCAATCGGTTTCTCTGGTAAGCCATAAAAATAAGCCGCTGCAATTTCTGAATGACGACATTTAATATCTTCAAAACAAAAATCACGGATATCTGGTGTTCGATAATCGACCGGTAAAGTTTCCTTCGTCTTAACATATTCACTATGACCATCTGGATCACAGAAATAGAAACAGTTTACCACTAATGGAGTTAGTACCTTCTCCATCTCGATGTGACGGAATGTGACATCTTCAACAATTGCAGCCTCTCCACGTCCACGGCGTGTCTTAATTCGAAGCCCACGATCTGTTTCGTTAAATAAACATTGCTCCACTAGAATATGCTTAACACCTCCAGCCATTTCGCTTCCAATAACAACTGCACCATGACCAAAGTTCATACTACAATTTCGAATCGTAATATATTCTGAAGCTCGTTTTAAACGACTTCCTAAATAAATTTTTCCAGATTTGATGGCAATACAGTCATCCCCAACTGAGAAATGAACCCCAAGAATTAAAACACGATGACAAGATTCAGGATCTAATCCATCCGTATTCGGTGAATCTTTGGGATTAATAATTTTTAAATCAATAAACTTCAAATCATCCGAGAATAAGGGATGAACAGTCCAAGAGGGAGAATTTTGTAAGGTAATCCCTTGAACGTTGACATGATGAGAATGAATAATTTGAAATAAACGTGGACGCCAAGCCACATTTCTTACCTTTGGAAAGTCCCACCATCCAATAGATCCATTTCCATCTAATACACCTTCACCAATTAAATTAACATTTGAAACATTAACCCCTTGAATCAATGCTGTAAACGTATCGAGTGGATTCCCTTCCCATGAACCTAAATAATACTCTTCATGATTTGAATTTTTGGTATATCCAGGTAATATTGCACCACTTTCAAATGAGGCACTATATAATAAGGTTGCTCCTTTTTCTAATTCTAACGTTAAGTTAGATTTTAAGAAAATCGTTTTAGTCGCATAAGTCCCTTTTGGAATAAAAAACTCGCCCATCATCAGGACAAGACATAATTGCGGCTTGAATAGCTAACGTATCATCAGTTATCCCGTCACCTTTAGCATTAAAGTGCTTAACATTTAAACAAATACTTTCTTTTTTTGTATATACCTCTTTTGATAGAGATTCACCTGTTTCTTCATTGATAATCGTGACCATATACGCAGTACTTGGTTGTAACCGATAAATAGAATAAACATTTTGGACTAAATGCTCATCAATTATTTCATCATTTAATTTTAAGGTATACGGTTGACTTGATTTAAAACATGATTGATTTTCAAGTTCTAGTGTTAAACTTGAGGATGTTTGTAAAACAATATTAAAGTTCATCATTTCCACCAACCATTAAATATTCTGCATAGGCCATCATCAGTGGTCCAATTCCTTTTGCTTCATCCGGCACCACTTTTTCTGAAATGTAATACTCAAAACTTCCATCGCGTACAACACCATTAAAACTTCCAAGTCCCGCTACTTCACAAATTCCACCAATATGATACCCAGCTTCGTCCTCATATCCATACACTTCTAAAATTCCTTTTAATGATTTAATTGCCTTTTCTTTATATGATTCATCTAAAACATCCAAACGAACCCCTTTTAAAATTGAATAAATCACCATTGCAGTTCCTGAAACTTCTAAATAATTTCCTTCACGATCCATCGCATCAATCACTTGATACCATAATCCTGTTTTTTCATCCTGATAAGGTAAAATATCATCGATACTCTCAACAAACATGTCAATTAATCCCTTATAATATTCAAAAATTGTTTCGCTCATTTTATCGATCGAATCAATTAATGCCATTAATAGCCATCCTTCTGCACGTAGCCAGTAATTTTTAGACAATCCCGTTTCTTCATCACACCAGAACATTGATTTCGACTCATCCCATGCATGATAATATAATCCGCATTCTTTATTACGGTGTGTTTTATACACTTCCATGAATTGTTTATAAATATCTTCATACTGTTGTTTTCCATTAAATACCGTTTCATATTCGGTAAAAAACGGTAATGCCATGTACAGCCCATCTAACCATACTTGATGTGGGTATCGATTTTTATGCCAGAAGTTACCACTATTTGTTCTAGGATGTGTTCTTAATTGATCCATTTGATGTTCGATGGCTACTTTATATCGCTCATCATTTGTTTTTTCATAAGCAAAGAATAAAACTTTTCCAGCATTTACGTGATCAATGTTATATTCTGATGAATTATACCCTTTTAAATTCCCCTCTTGATCCACGAATTCATTTAAATAAGCTTGTATATAATCCCAATAAAACTCATCATTTGTTGCGATATATAAGTCTTGTGCTCCCTTTAAAATGACACCATCTTCATAGCACCAAAATCCCTTATATGGTTTAAACTGATTAATATAAGATTTAAAATATGTTTCTAATTGCTTCAACATCCTCACATCCTCCAACTTTAGATAACCCTGGTTTGTTTTTTTGTGAAACTTTTCTTTTTATTCTAATAAAAGATAAATAACTAATGACCGAAGTCATTAGTTATTTATGGTTAATAAACTATTCTTTTGAACCTGTTGATGCAATACCGTCAATGAAATATCCTTGTGCACAATAGAATAAGATAATTGAAGGGATAATTGACATTAATGACATTGCGAAAATATTTCGATATTGAACAGCTGAATCTGTGTTATCCATTGCTAAACGCATCGCAATTGATAATGGATACTTGTCAATACTTGAAATATAAATTAACGGTCCTTGGAAATCATTCATTCCCCACATAAATGTTAATAATGCTACCGTAACAATTGTTGGTTTCATCACTGGAATTAAGATGTGAACTAATGTTTGGAATGAGTTACATCCATCCATTTTAGCTGCTTCATCTAACTCTTTAGGAATGGTACGCATAAATTGAATTAACATGAAAACAAAGAATGAGTTAGTTGCAAATGCACTATCTAACCATAAAGGAATATGTGTATCTAATAAATTAAGATCACGCCAGAATAAGTATAGAGGAATACGGAAAATAACATCTGGCATTAATAAAGTCCCAATTACCATCACAAATACAAACTTTTTAAATTTAAAGCTACGGCGTGTTAAAACATAAGCCGTTAAAATGCTTGAAACAACTGTGAAAATTGTTCTTGGAATTAAATATTTCATTGAGTTCATGAAATAATATCCTAAGTTAAATGGTGTATTTGTTTTCCATCCATTTACGATTGATTCCCAACCATTTTGAATATCTTTTGGCCAGAATGCTGCTGACGTAAAGATTTCTGTGTTTGTTTTAAAGATTGCTCCTACAAGCCAAAGCAAAGGGTACATCATGAAGAATCCAACGATTGCGAGGACCATGAAACGTACTGTTGCATTGATTTTTTGTTTTGAAAGACCTTTCACCATACTCATCTCCTTAATCGTTATAATGTACCCAATAATTTGAGCTTCTGAATACTACCGCTGTTAATGCCATAATGATAATGAACATTACCCAAGATGCGGCAGAGGCATATCCCATTTTAAAACTACTAAACGCATTTCGGTAAATGAAAAGGTTTAATAAGTAAGTTGAGTTTAATGGACCTCCATCAGAAATTAAGTAAGCTGAGTTGAACTCTTGGAAAGACTTAACTAATAATTGAACCGCGTTAAATAAAATAACTGGTGTAATGGATGGAACGGTAATCGCAAAGAATGAACGCCATTTTCCTGCTCCATCAATTGAAGCTGCTTCATATAAAGATTGTGGAACATTTTGAAGTGCTGATAAGAAGATTAACATAACTGATCCAAACTGCCATGCTTTTAATAAACTTAAAACAATAATCGCATAACGTGTATCTGTTAACCACATCACTGATTCTAACCCCACTAAATTTAAACAAGCATTGATAACTCCATCATTACCAAAAATAAATTTCCAAACGATTGAAACGGCAACACTTCCCCCAAGAATCGATGGAATATAATAAGCGGTACGGAAGAAGTTAACCCCTTTAATTTTAAAGTTTAAGATGTATGCAATAAATAATGCAAACACAAGTACTAACGGTACCGTTAAGAAGACATATTTGAAGGTAACCATTAATGATGTTTTGAACAATTCATCTTCCATTAATAAGTAACGATAGTTTTCAAATCCAATAAATTTTGGTGCACGAATCAAGTTGTTTTGTTGTAAACTCAAAACTAATGCATCGATGAATGGATTTAATTTAAAAACTAAGAATCCAATTACCCACGGTAATACATATAAATAAGAACTATTAAACTTAAATTTCTTTTTTACTTTCGCCTCATTTTTGATTGTGCTATTCGCAACCTTTTTTACATTTTCCACCTTTTATCGCCCCATTGCTTCATCCATAATTCTTGGCATTTCTTTAATAACTTTTTCAGCCGCTTCTTGTGGTGTCATTGTTCCAAACACGACAGCCTCTCCTGCACCTTCATATAAATCTTTTACATCTGTGTATTCAAAGAATGGATGCATGATTGTTGATTCAATATTTGAGTGCATATTGTAAGCCTCTACCGTTACACCAGTTAATAATCCTTTATCAACTAAAATATCATATCCAGCTTGGTTAGCAGGAATTCCACGTTGAGTTCCCATGATTTCAACTGCTTTTTCATCTGTTAACATCCAGTTTAAGAATTTTGCAACTTCTTCAGGATTTTGAGCATTTTTACTAATTGCAAATCCCATTGAAGGTTTTTGAATATTACCAGTTAATTTTGCTCCATCCATTGTGAATTGAGCGAACGGTTCTACTACTTGACCTTCTTCTAACGTATCAATGTATTTAGCGGCACTTGAATCCCACTCATTAATTCCACCGTATTCTCCAGTGATCCATTTTGGATTTTTCTCATCTAATTCATTTGAATCAACATTTCCAGCAGGCATTACATGATTTTCAACCATGTCTGCTAATAATTGATATCCAGCTGTTAATTCTTCAACTGAGTATTGAATGTTTCCATCAGTATCAAAGAATGTTTTCCCTGTTTCTTGCTCTAAGTAACTGAAGACTAAATACATCATTCCTGCTTTTCCTAATTTACTTAGTGCGTAGTAGTTATCTCCTAATGATGATTGAATTGCTTTACCAGCATCCATTAATTCGTCCCAAGTTGTTGGAATGTCGACTCCAGCATTTGAGTAAAGCGTTGTATTTAAGAATGGTACACGAGCGGTAATACTTGTTGGAATAGCTTGAAGTTTATTTTCAATTGTCATTGCATCTAATAAAGATGAATTATAGTTTCCTAATTCTAAATTAGATAACGTATTTAAATCGTAGAACCCATCACCATCTGGTGAGTAAATCCATAACCAGTTGTAGTTTACTTGCATTAAATCTGCATTTGTTCCCCCTGCATATTGCGTTGTAAATTTATCTTGAAATCCAGACCAAGCCGCATATTCAGGTATGATTGTAACGTGTGGATTTTCCTCCATGTACAATTCAATCACCTCTAATGTCGCCGCATGACGTGAATCTCCTCCCCACCAAGAGAAACGGAATGATACTGGATCATTTGATTCAGTTGTTGTCCCCTCTTGTGTTGTTGATGATTCTGGTGTTGTTGTTGAACCGTTATCTTTTGCTTCGTTCCCTGAACAAGCCACTAATGTTGCAGCACAAGCAAAAACAGTTGCTAAAGACCATATTTTTTTCACTTAAAAACCCTCCCTAGATTTTTTTACAACTTAATAGCTGTTTTTGATTTAGTGAATCCCCCCGGTTGGTTCACCAGATTGCCCCTCTTTTTCTCGTTCGTATATGCGAACTTCATTCGGTTGGAAACGCTTAACTCAAAATTATCATACTTTTTCCAATGTCACAAGATAATTCCACCAAATAATTTGTGACTTTGTTTAAAATCTTTGTGATTTTTTGAATTTTTTCCCAAAAGACATATGCTCAGAACCAAAACAACTAGGATTGTTGGTTTTTGTCGATTTTGTCGTTTTTTACTTTGAACTTCAACTTTTTTACCTGATTAATTTAATAAAAAAAGATGGTAACTCTTTACCATCTGTTAATCACAATGCATATAATCATCCGCTAAATCCCAAGGAACAATAAACCCGCTTCCTTTTGAACAAAAAATAGAGGCAGAAGGATTTGAGCGATCCTCCTCTTTATTATATTGTTTCAATTCAATGATACTTGCTTGGTTATGACACACATCATATCCCCTAACACGCAATGAAATTTTCCCTAATCCTTTTGTATAAGATAAAAATTCAATGGGATAATCCATAAATGTTGCAACAGGAACTCTCCCTTTAATAATACATTGATCATTTCTAGTGACTGGCGATTCAAATGTCCCAGCAGATTTTTGAATATCCGTGATAACTTTTCCCATTAACGATAGATCAACTTCTATTTTAAAATCGTAATACGGTTCTAAAATTATTGAGTTTGCTTTTTCTAAACCTTGACGAATCGCACGAGATGTTGCCTCATAAAAATCTCCTCCACTCGTATGCTTAGGATGAGCTGCTCCCGTTAATAACGTTACTTTAATATCCGTGACTCGAGACCCTGTTAAAATCCCTACAATTTTTCTTTCTAATACTTGCTGTTTGATGAGATTTTGATAATTGATTGGTAACTGTTCTATATGACAATTCGATTGAAACTGGACTCCACACCCTCGGTCTGCGGCCTCAATTAAAAGATGAACTTCTGCATAATGCTTTAATGGTTCATAATGTCCTCTCCCAATCACTGAATCAGCAATCGTTTCAAGATAAATCACCTCACACGGTCCAAATGAAATATCCTTGTGATATCTCTCTTTCATCAGATTCTTCAAAACATCTAATTGAATGATGCCCATAATTTGAATCTGAATTTGTTTGGTCTCTTCATTCCAAACAACACCTAGCGAAGGATCCTCATCCTCTAATCGCCTAAAATAAGATAACATCTCAAGGGGATTGATAGATGAATCATAAAGAACCGTCACACTTAAGGCAGGCAATAATTCACAAGAGTGTCTTTCAACTAAGTCACCTATCCCATCAAAAATTCTAAAATCACATAATCCCGTCACACCAACTAATTGTCCTGCCTCGACATAAGAGACACTTTCATATTTACTTCCTTGATAGACTCGAATCTGATTAATCTTTTCCTGACATTGCGTCTTTTGGTGAATAAACGTATCTTTAACGGATAACGAACCCGATAATAATTTAAGAAAAGTGACTCTTTCCCCTTTTTCATCATATCGAATTTTATACACACGTCCTGAAAAAGAATCCTGTATGGAGTAGTTTGTTTCAGTTAATTCATCTAGCACCCATAAAAAATCAGCAATTCCGATATTCTTTAAAGCAGAACCCGCCATAACGGGGATCATCTTTTTTTGCTTTATTTTAACTTTAAGAGCTTTAATCCAATAATCACGTTCAAGATTTCCTTCAAAATATTCTGACATTAAAGACTCATCTGTTTGAGCAACTGTTTCAATTATTTCTAATGATAACTCTTTAATTTGTTCACTCGCTTCAATAAAAATGGAATCGACTTTAAATTTCTGCTCTATTTCGTTTAAGAGAGTTGAAAGATCGGTGCCTTCACGATCTATTTTATTAATAAAAATAAAAATCGGAATCTGATACCTCTCTAATAAATTCCAAATCGTTTCCGTATGGCCCTGAATCCCCTCGACTGCACTGATAACTAATATCGCATAGTCCATAATCTGAATAGAGCGTTCCATCTCCGTTGAAAAATCAATGTGCCCAGGTGTATCAATTAAATAATAGTCATGACCATTATAAGAAAAAGTTGCTTGTTCTGCAAATACTGTAATCCCACGTTTTTTTTCAATATCGTGATGATCTAAAAAAGAGCTTTGATGATCGACACGTCCACATTGCCTAATGGAATTCGTTAAATAAAGAAGTTGCTCTGATAATGTTGTTTTACCACTATCCACATGCGCAAACATTCCAATCGTTTTTTTCATGATGACACCTCTATTTATAAACTTATTTTTTTATTATATCAAATCTTTTTTAAACTGTCCTTATAACATTATTCGAACATTTGTTCTAAAAATAATTGCTATCCTTCAAATAATATGAGATAATAGCATGGTTAGAAAATACACCACTCTAAAAACGGATAAACTCTCCCCAAGTTTTTATCCCCTATCCTATTTTTCTACTTATCAAAAAAGCACCGCTTCATGCGGTGCTTTTTTTGATTATTTTTTATTTATTTTCGGAAAACCAAACATAATGGCTAATAATCCGAAAAGTCCCATTAACATTGGATAATGAACATATGGGATAATTTCAAATGGAGAAATAGCTGCTAAACCAGCTGCTCCTAAAAGTTGAGCTCCGTATGGAATTAAACCTTGCCAACATGATGAGAAAATATCTAATAAACTAGCCGAACGCTTAGGATCAATCTCATATTCATCAGCAATATTTTTTGCTAGAGGACCAGATACCACAATGGCAATCGTATTGTTAGCTGTACAAATATCAACTAAACTAACTAATCCTGCAATAGCAAATTCAGCACCTTTTTTAGATTTAATTCGAGAAGTTAAAAGATGTAATAAAAATTGAATCCCACCATTAAACTTAATTAACTCTAGTGTTCCCCCTACAATTAAACAAATGATAGCTAATTCTTGCATTCCAGCCATTCCTGAAGACGCCGATTGAATTAAATCTGGTAGAGTAGCCGCGTGTGTAAATAACCCAATCACTCCTGCTACTAACACCCCACTACTTAATAAAGCAAATACATTAATTCCGACTAATGCACCCACTAAAATATATAAGTACGGTAAAACTTTAATCCACTCAAAACTTCCAACCATCGTTGTGGTTTGATCAAATGACATTGTCGTCACGACTAATAATATCAAAGAAATAATCGCAGCTGGTAAGACGATAAAGAAGTTTACTTTAAACTTATCCTTTAATTCACAACCTTGAGTTCTAACAGCAGCAATCGTTGTATCAGAAATCATCGATAAATTATCACCGAACATTCCTCCCCCTACAACCGCTCCAACAACAAGAGCCACAGGAATTCCTGTGGCATTAGCAATCCCTAATCCAATTGGTGTTAAAGCCGTAATCGTTCCAACCGATGTTCCCATTGAAATAGAAATAAAACTTGCAATAATAAACAATCCTGCAACGACTAAATTAGGGGGTAACACAGATAAACTCATATTTACGGTTGCGTCCACGGCACCAATAGATTTTGCAACACCTGAAAAAGCTCCAGCTAATAAAAAAATAACAATCATCATGATAATATTTTCATGACCTGCTCCCTTACAAAAAACGGCGATTTTCTCGTTAAAGGTTGCTGTACGATTAAATAAAAAGGCACAAGCAGCTGCTAACATAAACGCAACTAACACCGGCATATAGTAAAAATCACCTGTGATAACTCCACTTCCCACAAACAATACTAAAAATAATCCTAGCGGTAATAACGCCCACGGATTTCCCTTATCTTTCAACTTATTCATTTTCTCAACCTCCTACAAACCTACATATAGCTTCATTGTTGATAGTTTAGCCTAAAAATTTATAGACTTTTTAAGTTTACTTTGATTGTCGAATGTTGTCAACTATTTAGAACATCATTTTACATAACTTCTTTACATTTAGTCAAAAAAAACTCATTTCTTTCGACAAAAATTCCGATACTTTCACTACTCATATAAGATATAGTAAAGAAAACGTTTATAAATGTAGGAGAGACATAATAATGAGTGTAAAGCAAGTAATCTTAGGCCGACTTAACTCCATTGAGCGGGAAGGAATGGAAGACCTAATAAAATTTCTAAATAAAAGTGATTACTTCCTTGCACCTGCTAGTGTAAGGGGGCATTGTAATTATCCATATGGATTAGCCATCCATAGTCATAACGTTGTTGAATTACTAATCGAAAAAAACAAACGATTCCATCTAGGATTAACACTTGAAAGTATCTACTTAGCAGGCTATTTACATGATTTATGTAAAGTGAATATTTTCAAACCCGTTTTAAAACTTCGATACAATCAAAAAAATGAAAAAGAATGCTACTTCACCTATGACTGCATCGATGATTTTCCTCTCGGTCATGGAGAAAAAAGCGTCATTATTGCGCAGCAATATATTCGTCTAACACTTGAGGAAATTTTATTAATCAGATGGCATACAGGACCCGCTACACCTTGTGAAAATACTTACCGATACGATCAAGCATTAAAAATATGCCCTGCTATCAAAGCGATTTTTACCGCTGATGAAGAAGCAGCAACCTTCTTAGAAAAAATTAAAGAACCTCAAGTCTATCAACTAAGTGTCTATTATGCTTGGAAAAAAACAGGTATTCTACCTAAAAATCTATTACATTGAACTAAAGTAGAAAAGGAGCCGCCTTTAAGAGGCTCCTTTTCCTTAATGTCGACTCAAATTTTTAATAGGTAATCCCTATCTAATAGACTTTTTTTTCTTATTTAAGAATAATCAAATCTTAATCTGTGCATAAACAATGTTTTTTTACTTTATAGGCGGCTTGAGAAAAGCATGTATGTCATCTGGTTCAAAAAATCATTATGAACTAGATAGTATAAATTTTGAACACAATCAACGCCTCACTTAATTGATCTTTTCAATCAATATTTTAATTGCTTTCATGAATGTTTTTTCTAAATGAAGTAAGCTAACTGCTACCTGTTCAAACGTTTAGAGAATTAAATCAGGTAGCACACTTTTAACTCGTTCTACTTCTAATATCGGCTTCATTTTTTGAGTTTACCATCTCTTCATATCCCTTCACCGTTCTAGTCAAAATTCCACCCTATCCCCCCTTCTTTTATAAGATAAGAATTTTGGTTCTATAAT
>NZ_AEXQ01000082.1:0-10720 GCF_000191865.1 Turicibacter sp. HGF1 | reverse complement strand
GTGTAAAAATTCACTCTGCAATTTTTTTATGTGAGTTTTCCGTATCATAGTTTAAGAAATTTTAATAACTTAAATATTTCTATTATTAAAGCAAAAATATAAAAATTCCACTTACTGTATAAAATAATTAAAAATAACATCACTTATACTGTTTTTAGCTATAAATCAATTAACAAATATGTCGCTTTTTGTTATAATTATCTTGTTTACTTTAACAGGGTAGGGTGATTTGATGGGATTGAAAGAATTAGAGCTACAACTACAATATCGCTCGGAGGAAGATGATATTTTAAATGATTTTTACAAAAAAGTTATTCGGGATGCCGTTGATTATAAAAGGGCAGTCGGATATTTTTCAACACATTCTTTGTTATTATTAGGCGATGAATTAGATGAGTTTATGCGTAAAGGTGCCAAAATGAAGCTCATTGCTTCACCAAATTTATCTGATGAAGACATTGAAACAATAAAAAAGGGTTATGAAAATAGAACTAAGATTATTACTTCTTGTATCATAAATTCGTTAGAAATTCCAGATAATGAACAAGAAAAAGAAAATTTATCTAAAATTGAGTGTATGATTGCCAAAGGTAATTTAGATATAAAAATTGCTTTCCGTAACACTAAGGGGATTTTTCACGAAAAAATTGGAATTATTACCGATGAAGATAATGAAAAAATTGCTTTTAACGGCTCAATGAATGAAACATTTAATGGATATTGTGATAATTTTGAAAGTATAGATTTATATTTTTCCTGGGATTCAAGAGATCTAATTAGAATTAATTCAAAAGAAAATAATTTTGATAAATTATGGGATAATCAAACAAAAAATCTAGACGTTTATGACTTTACAGAAGTAATTCAAAAACGTCTAATTCAATTAAAGGAAAACGGAGTACTCCCTATAATTCAAGAAGAGTTGCCTAATTACGATATTCATCCCTCTGGACCTTGTATACCTCATTGGTTACAGAATGGTATTAGACCATATCAGTTAGAAGCATACCAAAAGTGGGTTATTAATGATTATAAGGGAATTTTACAAATGGCCACGGGAACTGGTAAAACAATTACAGCGTGTTATTCTCTAGTTAAACATTATGAGATGCTTATTAAACAAGACTTAAAACAAATTGTAGTCATATTAGCTCCTTATAAACACTTAGTTGATCAATGGTATGATGAATTAATTAAATTTGGGTACAGTCCATTTAAGGCTTATTCTGATATCGCAAATTGGGATAAAATTATTCAGAGACAAGCTCGACGTTTGAATCTTGATCCAAAAAGAAAACATCTTTCGATAGTAACAACAAATGATAGTTTTAAAACAACAAAATTCCAAGTACTTTTAAGTGAATTAAAAAAGCGACATGAGGTTGTTTTTATTGCAGATGAAGCCCATAACTTAGGAGCAGAATCAACTCTTAGTTATTTATCAACTGATTTTAAATATAGACTTGGATTAACTGCAACACCTATTCGACATAATGATGAACTAGGAACAGAAAAGTTAATTCAATATTTTAATGGAATCATCTTTAAATATGATTTAGAAGAAGCTATTAAAAATGGATTTTTAACAAAATATATCTATCATCCTATTGTTGTATACTTAGATTCAAGTGAATCAAATAAATTTTATGATATCTTAAATGAATTTCAAGGTTACAGTCTTTCACAATTAAGACAATTTTCATTCTCAAATAATAATTTTAAAGAAAAAATAAAACTAACCTATCAAATTGCCGATGGATCAATCAATAAGTTTAAAGCGTTTAAAGAGAAAATTAATGAATTTAAAGATACTTATTACAACTTAATTTATTGCTCTAGTGTCAAAATAAATGATGGAGAAAGTAAATTACCAATAAAGCAAATTGAGGCATTAAATGTATATATGGGGAAAGAATTAAATATGAAAGTCCATACATTTACAGCTCAAGAGGACATTCACACACGTAGAGAACTTATAGAAAGATTTGCTTCGGGATCTGATATCCAAGGCTTAGTTGCAATAAAATGCTTAGATGAAGGAGTAGATGTTCCTGCTACACGTAGAGCTTTCATCCTATCTAGTACAACAAATGAAAAGCAATTTATTCAAAGACGAGGGAGAATACTACGCAACTCACCAGGGAAAGATTATGCTGAAATATTCGACTTTGTAACACTACCTCGAGAACTTCAAAAAGTACTGAGTCATGGTCCTGAATCTGAAGCTGAAGTATATTTAATTATGAAAGAGTATAATCGTATATTAGAATTTGCAAGATTAGCTATTAATCCTGAACTTGGGTTAAATTTAGCAAATGATATTTATAAAGCATACCGATTAAATCAATATATTGAAAATACAAACTAGTATTGGAGGCTAAAATATGAAGGATATTGAATCAAAGAAAAAAATGGTTGTACAGATGGCAAAATTACAATATAAGTTTGATAAAAAGATTCTAGAAAAAAACGGAAAACAAGTTAAAACACAAGAAAATCTTGCACGTATATATAAAGATTTAATCGAAAAGGAGTTAAATAACTAATGAAATTTAAATCCATAAATATAATTAACTTTAGACAGTTTTCAGGAGAAAATCTTTTAGAGTTTTCAGTTAATGATGAAAAAAATCTAACAATTATTCATGCGATGAATGGGAGTGGTAAAACTACCTTATTACAAGCATTTAACTGGTGTTTATATGGTAAGATGAAATTACCGGATCCGGATAAAATTATAAATGAAACAATATTTCAACAATTAGAAAAACAAAGTTCTCTTCCTGTTTCAGTAATAGTAGTAGCTAGTCATGAGGGAATTGAATATACAATTGATAGAACTAGACGCGTAAGTAAATTAATTGATGGCACAGCTAAAACATTTTCTGAAACCTTTAAAATCAGTTATATAGATTCTCAAGGGAATTCTAAAATAGAAACAATGGAAAGTGCTGAAAATATAATAAATAATATTCTTCCTGAAAAAATGTCAGCTTATTTTTTATTCGATGGAGAACGAATTAAAAATTTAGGTGAAAATAGCGCACAAGCAAGAAAAGATATTTCAACAGGAATTAAAAATATTCTAAATATTGATGTATATGATTCATTGAAGGTAATCTTAGAAAGAAAATTAATACCACTTCTTCACAGTCAAATTAAAAGTGAAGGCTCAGAAAAATTAGATACCGCTATCAATGCTAGAAGCCTAATTTTGCAACAATTAGATAGAAATGAAATTACCATAAAGCAATTATCAAAAGATATTGATGAATTATCTGAAGATATTGAGAAATTAAATCATCAAATAAGTTTGAATGCTGATGCTTTTGAAATACAAGAACAATACAAACAAAAAAATCAACATTTTGAATCATTAACAGAAGATTTAAATGATTTACTATATCCAGGTAAAAAAACTTCTAAGCCATCTTTTCCTAAAACCTATACTAAATATACGATTACTAAACTATTGTCATTAATTAAAGATGATGTCATTTTAAACCTTGATACCTCTAATATTTCAAAAGAAGCAATTGCAGGAATAAATGCTGAAGCAATAGACACTATCATTGAAAAGAATCTTTGTATCTGTGGTAGAAAAGTGGGGCAAAATGAGAAAGAATTATTATGTGATTTAAAACAATACTTACCTCCACATGATCATCGGGTTTTAGTTCATGGTTTTAAAGAACGTTATCTAGAAAAATTAAATAATATTGAGGAAGTTGAAACAGAAAAACAACAGATTGTTGATTCGTATTTTGACAAAGAAGAGAAAAAACAAACCACGTTTGAAGAAATTAAATCAATCGATAGAAAACTTACTCAAATAACAGATATTAGCCATTTACATTTATTGAAACAAGAAAAACAACGTACATATGATGATAAGAATAAAACTATAGGAATTCTAGAGCATCAAAATACTGAACTCAAAAATAAACTAGAGAAAATTGATAACGATATTTCTTTATATACTAAATATACTAATGAAAATCAAAAGCATCAAGAATCTATTGAATATGCAAATGATTTAATTAAAATTTTAGATACTACAATTGAGAAGAAAAAATCTGATATCCATAAAAAATTAAATGATGAAGTCAACGCTGTTTTTTCAAGTGCTTCTCATAAAAAATCTAAAGAAGTAGTAATAGACAGCAACTATAATTATAAAATTCGCGACAAATATACTGGTAGTGAGGCTTTGAGTGAAGGAGAGTCTATTATCACTAGTCTATCATTAATTTCAGCTATTTTAAAAATTGCCAAAGAGCAAGCTCAAACCAAAAAAAATGAATTAGAAGCTACTGTAGAATATCCTCTCATCCTAGATGCACCATTTGCGAAACTAGATACAGCACATATCTCAGGAATAGCACCTCTGCTGCCGAAATTTGCAGACCAAGTGATTTTATTTTCTATTGATCAACAATTTAAAGGAATTGTTGAGGAATCAGTTAAGCATGTTATTGGAAAACAATATGAAATGACAAATGATGAAGATAAAAAAGTATTCTTCAAAGAATTAGGGGAGGAATAAAATGCAAGCTCTTGAAACTTTAAACTCTATAGTATTTTATGGAAAACATTCAGATATAATCAATAAAATTAGTTCAACAAATGAAAATCTGAAGCCTGGAATAACACCTCCACCACTTTTTAGCAGAGTAATTGACGCATATTATATAGCAGGGCTAATTGGAGTATTGAATAATTATAAATCTACTCCTGATTTGAAAGGTAAAGAGAGAACAACAATCTTTACTGAAACACTGAATAGAAATTTATTTGATTTAAATTTTTATAGTGCAATACCTATTATTTTGACACAAGACTTAACAAAAGTTTCAGATGTAAAAAGAGCTTTTTTTAGTGAAAGCAACGATGAAGAAAACTATCTTGTATCACGTAATAATATATTCTATAATTACGCATTAGGTGGTCTGGAAATAATTGATGAAAAAATCTTAAAAAATGATTTAGGGCAATACCTTACAGCAGAAGATGAGTTAGATATTTACGATAGACTAGAACAATATTTGAGTTCACTTGAAGAAAAATATAAAATAGACGATGACTTTGTAGATATCGATTTAATTATGGATTCGACAGATTTTGACTAGTTAATAATAGAGAGGAGCATTTAAAATGGGATTTGGGCAACATCAAAGTTTTTATCTACGAGAAGGTTGGCTTCATAAAGGTTTAGAAGCTGTATCCTTAGATGAATCCCTTTTAGCAAAACCTGATGCCTTTGAAAAAATGGGGATAGGGAAAAACATGTTAACAGCTCTTCGATTCTGGCTAATTGCCACAGGAGTAACGAAATATGATGTTAAAAATAAAATTTTTTCAATAACAGAGCTTGGAGAAGAAATATTTAATAATGACTCAAATTTGAATCTTCCGTTTACTAGAGCATTAATACACTATAATTTAGCTAAAAACTCTGAAGTAAATGATTTAAATGGTAACAGAAGTTCAACAGTTATCTATTGGTTTTTTAATGAACTAGAAGGAAATATGTTTGAAAGAGATCTTTTACTTGAAAAATTTACACAATGGGCATCAAAATTTAAAGATATTTCAATTAATTCATTAAAACGAGATATTGATTGTTTATTATACATGTATGACATTAACAACGCTTTTGAGGACCCTGAAGATGTTTTGCATAGTCCTTTATCTTCTTTAGAACTAGTTTCAAAAAAAGATAATATTGTAAAATTAGAGGGGAAGATAGAAAACATTAGTGATGAACTAATTTACTATATACTTGTTGACTATATGAATATACACGAGTTAGACTCATTGACCTTAAACGAAGTTATTAACCTTAAAAAGCTTCCAGGAAAATTATTTAATTTGAAATCAGAACAAATTTTAAAAAACATCTTTTCATTAAAGAAACAAGGAAAACTAGAGTTTATACAAACAAATAATCTCGATACTATTCAAATTAAAAATAGACCTGTTAACTCTATAGAAGTAATTAAGCAATTTTATAAAGAAAGTAGGGATATAAATGAATCAATCATTTAAACCTAGCATTAATATTAAATACGATTTTAAGGCAAATGATTTATTAGATTATTATATTCCTACACCAACACATGTAGAGGTGATAAATTCTATTTGTGAATCGGTTACTCATTCTAAAACACAAAACAATCAAATTATTATTGGAGCATATGGAACAGGAAAGTCATTATTAGGTCTGCTAATCTCAAATTTACTATCTAAATCATTTTCTTTAACTGAAACAGAATCTATTATCAATTCATTTTCAAAATATGATGAGAAGATTTCTACTAATATTAAAAAGCTTCGACAATCTCCTTTAACTTTTATTCCTGTATTTGTTAATGGTAATGAGGGACTTTTTCATAATGCAATCTTATTAAATACTTTAAGTGTTCTAGAGGAGAAAAAAATCAAAATTACTTTTAATAATAAAAGTACTGAAATCTTAAAAACAATTGAACAATGGGAGCAAGAATATCCGTCAACCTTTAAGAATTTTAAAAAGCTTTTAATGATCCAAGGAACAAACATTAAACAATTTAAAGATAATATATTAAATCTTCAAGAGGATGCCTATGAAATATTTGAAAAATTATATTCGCAGTTAACCTCAGGGGCCTCATTTAATTATTTTAACAATAATAATTTTATCTCTCAAATTGAGCAAATATTAGAACAATTAAAAGAAAAAGGATTAGGTCTTGTTTTTATATATGATGAGTTTGGACGTTTTTTACAAACACTTCCAGAAGATAAAACTCATACAACAATGCAGTATATTCAAGATTTTGCAGAATTATTAGATCACGGGATTGATAATGCAAGAAGTATTTTTATCTCACATAAAGATATGAGACAATACTTTACGGATAAACCTCAATTTATTGATGAATTTCAAAGAATTGAAAAACGTTTTAAAAAACATTATATTTATTCCAATACAAATATGTTCTTTAGCATAGCTGATAAAATTATTAGCAATCTTAGACAAAAAGAAATAGATCCTTTATCTCTAGAAGCGAATCTAAGTCAATTAAGAAAGTATCCGCTATTCTCTTTAAACAGAACGGAATTAGAAACACTAGTGGTTCAAGGATGTTATCCATTACACCCTGTATCACTCGCATTGTTACAGCCATTGTCAAATGCCTTTGGTCAAAATGAAAGAACATTATTTACTTTTTTAGATACAACTGATACTAACGGTCTAAGATATCATATAAATAATTCACATGACACCTATTATCCTTATCAATTATTTGAATTCTTCTTTAATGATATTAATAACTCTTCAACGATTGATTCAAAGTATAGCATACTAAAAACTTATTTAAAAAATTATTCAAAGATTCCGAATAACAAAGATAAAACAATTTATAATGAAATGATAAATTTATTAAAATTTATTACATTATGGCAAATAACAAACCTTCAAAGTACACAAAATTTAACAACAGAGTTTATTAGCTACGCTATGGGATGGTCGATTATTCAAACAGAGCAAATTCTTTCAAGATTAAAAGGGTTTAGAGTTTTAAGATATAATAGATTATTCGAGCAATGGCAAATATACGAAGGAAGTTCTATTGATTTAGATAAAGAAATACAAAATAAAGTAAATAATTTATCGATATCCTACGATACGCAGTGTAGTTTAATACAATCTCTACTTGATAAAAAATTCTATTCTGCAGATCAATATAATTTACAAAAGAAAATGGTTAGGTTCGCGAATGTAAGGGTAGTTATGCCTGAAATTATTTCAAATAATACTTGCATATTTTTAGATTCAGATGCTGATGCGTATATTAATATAATTATTCCTACTGTTGATATAACACAAGATTTCTTAAGTAAATTACAACTTATCCAACAAGAATATACTAATCAATTATTCTGTATTGTAAATAAAAAAATAGACTTTTTTAAACAAGATTTGTATAAATATGTAGCAATTAACCAATTATTAGAAAATACTACTTTACTGTCAGAGGATCAGTATGTAAAGGTTGAATTGCAAATTGAACAAGATGAAACATTATTTCATTTAAAACAAAAAATTAAATATTTAACAAGTTTTAATAATAAATTTGAATGGTATTTACCTAATTTAAAATCTGTATCAAATATAAAAAATGAACTTATTTTAAAAAGAAAATTATCAGAATTATTCTACACTAAATACCCACTGACTCCAATCATTAATAATGAGGCATTTAATCGTCGTAATATTGCTACTGTTCAACGAAATGCATCAAAAAAAGTTATCGACGCAATAATAGAAAACCCAGATAAAGATAACTTTAACATTCAAGGTTTTGGTCCAGATTATTTAATTTATGCGACCGTTTTTAAAAATAACGGTATCCAATCATCTATTGATTTATCTAATATGCCGAATAATGATTTAAAAAAGCTACGTGATACATTATTATCAAATATTCACTTAAGTAATAAATTTGCAGATTTAGTCAATATCTTAAGAAATGAACCTTATGGATTACGTGAACCAGTGATTCCTGTTGTATTAGTTGGACTTCTACAAGACATTTGGCCAAATATTATGTTTTTCAATAAGGGACAATATATTAGCCGTGTAACTAGTCAAGAAATATGTGAGATGGTATTAGATGGTTCAAATATTACTTATCAAGTCAATAATTTTGATGAGAGTGACTTCGACTTCTTTAATCAAATTGTAGAATTATTTAAAGATAATTTATCTCAGCATGTTTTAGATAAATCAGTCCATATTCAAGCAAGTAGTGCATTATTAGGATGGTTACAGAAATTACCTAGATATTGTCAAACTACTAGTAATCAACCTGAACATCTATTATTATTTAAAACTTATATTAGACGATTAGAAGTAGATCCTACTGCTTCTTTAAGCTGGCTTAAAAATCACTCAAATAATTTTATAGCTTATAAACAAGAGTTAGAAGAATGGTTCCCAAATCAGATTAAGAAAACATTAAACTTAATTGAAACAGAAACTAGTATTCATAACCTTTATAGTTGGGCTATTGATAAAAACTCACAAAATAAAGATAATTTATTTATCCAAAAATTATTAAAATGTAATAATGAGAATTCAATTACATTTATTAATGAACTTTCATACCAACTATTTGAATTTTATGCAACAGAATGGACAGATAGCTTCACTCAAACGTTTATCAATGAAGTTAAAAACTGTATTGAATCAGTTAACCAAACAGAATTTAATCCAGATAAATATGTTGCCCTAAAATTAAACAATGAAACTAAGTACATTATGAAAACAGAATTAACACCGCGAGCAAAAACACTTTATGATAATTTGCAACGCATGATTACAAACTCAGGTAAACGTATTACCAATAATGAGCTTGAATATATCCTATATAGTATTATTGAACAAAAGCTCAAAACAGGAGAGGAAGCTTAAGATGTTATCAAAAGAAGAACGTAAACCTTTACATATAGCTATGTTTAGTGGTGGTGCATCGAGTGCATATGTTGCTTATCGTATGGCACAACAATACGGATTAGATAATAGTATTTTATTTTTTACAGACACACAATGGGAAGATGAAGATAACTATAGATTCATGGAAGAAGTTGCTGATTATATCGGTTTACCAATGACATACATTGTAGACGGTCGAACTCCAGAAGACGTATTTTTTGATATGGGATATCTAGGAAATTCAAGATTAGCAAAATGTTCTGAAGAAATTAAAGTGAGACAAACTTTAATCTTCATTGAAGAAAAACGTATGGAAGGATTTGAGCCTATTTTATACTTCGGAATTGGCCCCCACGAAAAACATCGTGCAGAAAACCTAACTAATTTCTATGAACATTTTCCAATTGAACCAGTTGAAACAAGATTTCCACTGATTGAAACATTTAGACAAGATTTAGATGCTAAGCATATTATAGAGAATGAATGGGGGATTAAATTACCTCGTATGTACGCTTTGGGCTTTGAACATGCCAACTGTGCAGGCAGATGTGTTCGTGGTGGATATGGACACTATGCAACCTTATATAAGGTTTGGCCAGAAAGATATTTAGAGCAAGAAGACATGGAACGTCGTTTCCGTGAAGAATTTAAAAAAGATGTTTCAATCTTAAAGCGAAATGGCACACGATTCACATTAGAAGAGTACAGAAAAATGATGGATGAAAAAGGATATGATGTTCTAGTTCAAGAAAAAGATGATGAATCTCAATCTATTCCATGTGTTTGTACGTTTTCATAATAGTTACTACAATTTATAAACTCACTATTTAATATATGACGGTTATTTATCAAATGGTATGGATGACGAAAGTCTATCAATCTAATTGAAAGGGATTAAGCTGCTCTAGGAGTAGCTTAATTCCTTTTATTTTGGTTCTTTGTCAAATAGTGTTGCTGATTAATTTGTGACCTATTACAATGAAAAATTAAATTGAAATCCTAATGGCTATGCTGCTAGGATTTTTGTTTTAGGTTTTGTTAGATTTTGAATCATGAGAATACGAGATTTGAAATGATAGAAACTGCGATATCCAAAGGCAATACGCTTAATGACTTTAATTTTATTATTAATTCCTTCAATAGGACCATTGGTGTACGGAGTTGTTAGTGTGTTTTCAATATAAGATTGATAAGTTTTAAAGGTTTGAAAAGCTGTTTGAAGTTCAGGAGAAATAAGAG